>CALDSM010000103.1 GCA_937923585.1 uncultured bacterium | reverse complement strand
ATACGAGATCTGATCGTGACTGGAGTTCAGACGTGTGCTCTTCCGATCTAGATTGGTGTGTGCTGGCCGTTGACCTCGGAACCTCCGGCTGCAAAACCGCCCTGGTCACCGGGCGCGGCGAGGTTCTTGACTGGGCCTTTGAGCCAGTCACCACCCTCTACTTTCCCAACGGCGGCGCCGAGCAGCGGCCCGGCGACTGGTGGGACGCATTCATAAAGACCTCCCGCGCGCTGCTGGCGCGGCATCCCGAACGGGTCTCCGCCGTTGGCGCGGTTTGTTTCAGCACACAGGGCGAGGGCACCGTCCCCGTGGACGCGGACGGCAACGCCCTGGGCAACTGTATCCTGTGGATGGACACGCGCGGCGCGGAACATCTCAAGTGCATTACTGCGGGGCTGGTCAAGGTCTCGGGTTACAATCCCTGGCGGCTCTTCCAGTGGATTCGGCTCACCGGCGGCGCGCCCACACCCACCGGAAAAGACCCGGCCGCGCACATGCTCTACATCAAGCACGAACAGCCGGACGTGTATCGGCGGACCCACAAATTCCTCAACGTGCTCGACTACCTCAACCACCGCCTGACCGGCCGGTTCACCGCGACAGTGGATTCCATTCTCACGTCGTGGGTTACCGACAACCGCGACCCGGACAACATCAAGTACAGCGCGCGGCTGCTCAAGTATTCGCAGATTGATGCGGACAAGTTTCCGGAAATCGTGCGATGCGCCGATGTCCTCGGCACGCTGACATCGGGGGCCGCCGCCGAACTGGGCCTGCCCGAATCGGTCGCCGTGGTTGCCGGGGCCATTGACGTCACCGCCGCCGCGCTCGGTTCCGGCGCGGTGAACGACTACGAACCCCACCTCTACCTGGGCACCTCATCCTGGATGGCCGCGCACGTCCCCTTCAAGAAGACCGACATCACCACCTCGCTCGCGTCCGTGCCCTGCGCCGTGCCCGGCCGCCATCTGCTCATCGCGCTCCAGGCCACGGCCGGTGGCAACCTCACCTTCCTGCGCGACAGGGTCCTCTACCACAAGGACGAACTCCTCCAGGAGGGCCAGGTGCCTGACGTCTACAAGATCATGGACCGCATCGCGGCAAAGGTGCCCGCAGGCAGCAACGGCGTTCTCTACACCCCCTGGATATACGGCGAGCGCGCCCCTGTCGAGGACCGCCACATCCGCGCCGGGCTGCACAATCTCTCACTGGAGAACTCGCGCGAGGACATCATCCGCGCCGTCTACGAGGGTGTCGCCTACAACACCCGCTGGATGCTCAAACCCGTCGAGAAATTCCTCGGCCGGCCCTCCGGCCCGATCCGCGTTATCGGCGGCGGCGCATGTTCTGACATCTGGTGCCAGATCTTCGCCGACGTGATGAACCGCCCCATGCTCCAACTCAAAGACCCCATCCAGGCCAACGTCCGCGGCGCGGCCTTCATCGCCGCCGTCGGCATGGGCAAAATCCGCTTCGACGAAATTCCGGGACTTACCGAGATCAAAGCCGAATACAAGCCCAACCCCGGTACCCGCGCGATCCACGACGCCCATTTCCGCGAGTTCACCGAGATTTACAGACACAACCGCAAAGTCTACAGGAGACTTAATGCGCAGCGTCTTGGCTCTGACACGCATTAGCAGGTCGTTTCACTTTGGTTCCCGGCGGACACGGTCCTGTAAAGACAAAGAGTCCTTCATTCCTATCCTGTGCATCCTGTTCATCCATGCTGCATTTCTTCTCCGTTTTTTTTTGTGTCTCCGTGGTTCAACTCCCCTCCGCGTGCTATGCTGTCCCATCAACCGGAAGAGTCGGTACGCCTTTCCGGGAGGAGGCTTCACCATGTTTGCTGTTGCTTGCCTTTCATCGCTCCTGATGCTCGCCGGAGCGGCGGAAAACACCTGGGAACTGTCCACCGTTGACACCCGTCTCGCACTTACCATCCAAGCCGGCCAGCCCTGCATTGCCGCGCTGGGCGTGCCCGGTGCGAATCACGCCTGGGTGGATGGTGCCGTCCCGGTTCCGCTCATGGGCAAGGTGGCGATGGATAGCAGGGAAATACCCACGCACTGGACGTTCAGGGATGCTGCGCGCGACGCGGCCGCGGGGACATTAACGCTCACGTTCGACAACGCCGAACCGCCCATGACACTGCGCTCCATTTGGCGGGCCTATCCCGGGCCCGGCCCCGTCGAGCACTGGATCGAAATCACTAACAAAGCCAATACGCCTGTTATGCTGACCCATCAGGACAGCCTGTCGCTGTTGCGCCTCACGCCCGGCGGTGAGGCGAACCTGTGGTGGGTGCAGCGCGGCGGCGGCAACGCGAGCACGCAGGGCGGCACGCACACGGACCCGCTTACGGGCGACCGTGACTTCGAACTGCGCAGCAACTGCGAGGACGGCGCGAGCCCCGTGCCTTGGCTGGCCGTGCAGGTGGGGGAGGAGCGCGGGCTCTACGTGGGCTGGGAGTTTTCCGGCCTGGGCCGCATTCGCGCGACCGCCATGGATGGCGGCAAGGGGGTCGGTATTCACATCGGCAACCTGCCGGAGTTCCAGACCGACATCGCGCCCGGCGAGACCTTCCTCGTGCCGCCCGCGTTTGTGGGCTGTTACAGCGGAGGCATTGACGACGGTGCCTATTCGCTGCACCAGTGGATGCTGGCCCATGTGCGGCCCGCGCCGCCCGAGGATGTGCCCGACCCGATTCTCGCCTACAACCTTTACCTCGACGCGGGCGGGCCGAAGGCGAAAGAGGCGGACGTGCTGCGCAGTGCGGCCTTCTGCGCCGACTTGGGCTTCGAGGCGTTCATGCCCGACGCCATGTGGTTCCCCGAATGCGGCGACTGGCGCTGGGACCCGGCGCGCTTTCCCAAAGGCGTGACGCCGATTGAGGAATATGTCCACGGCAAGGGCATGCGGCTCGCGCTGTGGTGCGCATGGACCAACGGCGGCATATCCGCCGACCCCGGCGCGCTCAGTGTGCGCGGTCCTGTGGGGCATCCGGACTGGTTCGGCGGCGACTTCAAGGACGACTGGAAACCTGGCCCCTTCTACGGTGGAAGCATCTGCCTGGCCAGCCCCAAAGCCAAGGCCTGGGCCATCGAAAAGACACAGTGGCTCGTGGGCAACCACAAGCTCGACTACCTCAAGCACGACTGCGGCCCCATCGTGAACAACTGCAACAAGAAGGACCACCGCCACCGTTACGGCGCGGATGCGAGCTACTGGGCGACGATGGGCTATTACGAGGTGCAGGAGAAACTGCGCGCGGCGTACCCGCGCGTCATCCTCGAAAACTGCTCCGGCGGCGGCCACATCAAGGACTACGGCATCATGCGCCGCACCCACTACGTCGTCACCACCGACACGCTGTCCAACCTGCCGGACCGGCAGAGCATCTACGACTCCACCTTCGCCATGCCGCCGCTTATCCTCCAGGCCTACACCTACGAGCGCGAGTACAAGGTGCCCGGCGACGACCCCGGTTCGTTCCTCTGGCGCAGCGCCATGATGGGCGCATGGCAGATTGACCCCACCAATACGCGCATCTGGACGGAAGCGGACCGCGACTGCGTGCGGCGCAACGTGCAGATTTACAAGAAATGGATACGGCCCATGCTGAAGGATGTGAAGGTGCACCACATCCTGCCCCGGCCCGATGGCAAGCATTGGGACGGCATGTTCTACTGGAGTCCGTCGCTGAAACGCGGCACGGTCTACATCTTCCGTCCCGATTCGCCCGACGCGGCGCAAACCGTCCCCGTCAAGGGGCTCGACGCCGACACGACCTACTGGGTTTGGAGTGAGGACGGTGCGATAACCGCCGCCACGCGCACCGGCGCCGAACTGATGGGCGCGGGTCTCGCGCTTAGCCTGCCCGATCGCTACACCTGCGATCTGGTCTATGTGCAGGATGCGGCATTGGGCATACCCGACGGCCTTGAAGATCGGAAGAGCGTCGTGTAGGGAAAGAGTGTAGATCTCGGTGGT
>CALDSM010000102.1 GCA_937923585.1 uncultured bacterium | reverse complement strand
CGACCACCGAGATCTACACTCTTTCCCTACACGACGCTCTTCCGATCTCCATGAGTGCGATGCCCGCATGGGTCCGCAGCGGCGTGGGGTGGAAGGTCAGCAGGCTGCGCAGCAGGTTGGGCGGATAGAAGACAAAGCTCTGCGGGTTGGCGGCGTGCGGCTGCCCGCAGAAGTAGAGCGGATTCCAGAGGGGGAGTTCATGGTCCTCGTGAATCGCATGGTCCATGAACGACAGCGTGGGGCCGTAGTACGAAAACGTGTCCCCAATGCCGAGGAAGCGCGCATTGGCCGGGCTCATGGCAAAACGAAATGTGAGCAGCATGGCGCAGACAATCAGGAAGACGCCGAGGGCGCAGAAGGACAGATCGAACCGTGCGGTTTGTGGGGCTGTTTCGGGGCACGTCCCGGAATCCGGCGCCGGGGGGATCTCCACAGACTCCTGCAATGCGGCCGGATGCCTCTCGCGGCTCTTTCCCCTGCGGCTCACGCGGCGCTATTCCTTCATCGCCGCTTCACGCGCGTGAATCAGGTCGGTGAGCCATGCGTTCACCGGGCAGGGCACGCCGCATTCGGCGCCGAGCCTCACGATCGCCCCGTTCAGCGCGTCAATTTCGGTGCGGCGGCGGCGCGCGAAATCCTCGTGCATGCTGGCGTAATGGGCCGCCGTGGGCGGAATGAGGCGGTTGTAGAACAGGTCGCGGTAAGCGCCGGCGTCGGGCGGATCGAGCAGGACACCGCGCGCCTTCCCGACGGCGTAGAGTTCGTCAATCATCGCGTCCATCATCCGGCGCGCCTCTGGAATCCCGGGAAGCCGGCCGTACGGCGCATCCAGCAGGGCCGACAGCGGATTCAACGCGGAGTTGTAGGCGACCTTGGCCCAGAGCAGTGCTTCGACGCGGTCGGAGTAGATGGTGGGCAGTCCGGCGGCATCCATTGCCGCCACGAGACTCCGCACCCTGTCTGCGGGCCCTTCGGGCCGCATCGCACCGAGCGCGGTGGGGCTGGCGATGACCGTGACGTTGACGGTGCCGGGTTCGACAACCCTCACGCCGTAAATGACGCGCGCGCCGACGGTGCGCGCCCACCCAAAACGCGCCGCCACCTGCTCAATGTTGCCCAGGCCGTTTTGAAAAGCGCAGACCAGCGTGTTTTCATCGACCAGGGGCGCGGCCGTGTCCAGCGCGGCGGGTGTGTCAAAAGACTTCACGCAGACGAACACCGCGTCGAAGTCACCAGGATTCAGCCCGGCGGTGGAATTGCGCGCGTCAATGCCCGTGAAACAGTGATCGCCCCAGATGCCGGTGATGCGCAGGCCGCGTTCAGCAATGAGCGCCATATGGGGAGAGGGATCCACCATGTTGATGCGGTGGCCCGCTCCGGCCATGAACCCGCCCACCGACGAACCTATGGAACCTGCTCCAACGATTAGAATCCGCACAATTTCGTTACCTTTCCAGAAGGAGTGTGGGACAGGCGCCCTCGCCTGTCATCCTTCATGCCTGTTTTGTCACCGCCCGGCAGCCTGGGGCGGTTTTTCCACAGAACCGTCCTCCTCCGCATCGGTGTCCGGTCCGTCTTGCCTGTCGTTGAAGAGTGTCCCGCCCGTTTCTGTGGCTTTGCGCGCGGGCTCCACGTTGAAATCACCGTGTTCCAGGAACCGGATGACCAGTTGTGCGACCTGGCGGCTGTTCATGATGAACGTGTGCGCCTGATGCACCAGCACCCAGGACTTCATTCCGTCCAGTTTGGTGCTCTCAACGGTGATCACCCCGTCGTTGGGTTCCTTGAGCGTGACCGACTGGCCCCGGTCGCCGGCGATAACGCCGAATTCGACGGTGGGCACGGGCAGCGTCCGGTAGAACTCGTCTGAGGCAAGCTGCTGGCCGCTTTCGCCGGTAAACCAACGGTAGACGGGGTTGTCTTTCAATGCCCGGGCCAGGTCGGCGGGCCGGTTGGGCGGCGCGAGCATGACAATCCGGTTGAGACCCGGCGGCATCTCCCGGTGGAAACTGTTGCGCACGATGATGTTGCCCAGCGAATGGGCGACGATGCTGTAGTTCGATGTCTTGACATTCTCCGTGATGAACCTGATCAAGTCGGCCGAAAGCTGGTCCAGCGAACGGGAATGGGTGACGTAGGGGAAGTTGACCGTGCGGAAGCCGGCCGTCTTGAGGCGCGTCTCCAAAACCCAGAGTGAGGCGCGACCCCGACCCATGCCGTGCAGCAACACCACGGTCTGGTCTTGGCGCGCCTTCATGGCCGCGTTTGCCCCGGCATCATCCGCCGCGGTCACACCGGTACAGACACCGAACAGGGTCACCATAAGTGTCCAATTGCGCCCAAGTCCCAGCATAAGAAGTCGAATGGCCTTCCTTTCGCCGCCAAGGCAAACACCAAGCATAAACAGGTCCCATTATAAAGTTCGGAACTGGACGGGGCAAACGCGGGGGGTGTTGCGCGCCGACAACTCACAGATCGCGTCTGTTTGCATGCGCCCCCCCCCCCGCCGGTGCTCGTTCCAGGCTGTCCGTGCCGGGCAACCACGGACGCACGCCGATTCGTACCCCGCCAACGGTCGGGCAGGCCGCCTTCTACCACTCGTTGCGCCCTGATTTCAGACAAGACGACTTCATATAGGGAATGAAGCAATACATTTTGTAGTCAAGATGAAGATTGTACTTGCAATTTGGCGGCAATATATATACACTGCACTCCGGTCTTTGCCATGAATTTGACTCTATTGTCAATCAATTTATGGTCTATTGGGGCGTTGTCTGTCGAAATGATTGAGCATTTGACGACAAATAGCAGTGAATCTGAGCGGCACAGTACGCTCTCACTCCTTTTTGCGTCGTCAGCACGGGCCGCGGCACTTCGGGCACTGCTGCTCGACCCACATCCCTCCTATTACCAGCGTCAACTTGAGACCGCCACGGGCATGCCCCTTCGGGCCGTACAGCGGGAGGTGGACCGGTTCACGCGGGCCGGGCTGCTATTCAAGCGCGTGGAGGGAAACCGCGCGTACTACCAGGTGAACATGGAGCACCCGCTGTTCCCCGAACTGCGGGCGCTGGTGATGAAGACCGCACCGCCCGCGCTGCGCCTGCGCGGCGCCGCGGCGCTTGACCCGGCTGTGCGGCTGTGCATTCTCTCCAAGTCGCGCGACCGCGCACTGGTGGTGTGCCGCGGCGGACGGCGACCGGCACTCGAGTCGCCGGGCATTACACTGGACCTGATGAGTTCAGAGGCGTTTTTGCAGGCATTGGCCGAAGGGGGCGGCGCGCCTGTGGAGGCTTATCTGCGGGAGGGGAGCGATTTGCTTGGCCGGCGCGATGACGTGCTTTGGCGCCACATCGAGGCGGCGGGCCACGACGTGAGAAAGGAATCCGGGGTGCCATGAGAAACACAAACACGGAAATCGTGCGGCTGTGCGAGTCCTGGTGGGACAAACTCGCCGATGCAACGCGGGTGGAGCAGCAGACCTTCATCC
Organism: uncultured bacterium; assembly: GCA_937923585.1. Taxonomy (GTDB): domain Bacteria; phylum Hydrogenedentota; class Hydrogenedentia; order Hydrogenedentales; family CAITNO01; genus CAITNO01. The sequence goes on along the minus strand of CALDSM010000102.1, from coordinate 19,118 downwards.
GCCGGCTGCTCGCACTGCTGGGCTGGGAGCAGCCCATACCCTTCAGTCCACAGGCGGGCGCAGAGTCGCTCGGCGCCGTCCCCTGGCTGCTGCGCGCGGACAACGGCACCACGCTGGCGGCCTACTTCCTGCCGCCGGGCACGCTCGAACCGCCCTCGACCGTGATGGAGCGGGGGCTGGACTTCTGCTGGGCCACGCGCACGCTGTGCGGCGAGACGCGCACGCCGGGCATTCAGTACATTCTCGTGAGCGACCTGCACCGCACCTACCTGTACGACGCGCGCACCGACGAACTGCTGGCGGGCACGGACGACCCGCGCGCCTTTGACGCGGAGATCGCGCCCGCGCTGCAGCGCGACTGCATGGACCAGGGCGCGCTGGACGATCTGCGGCGCCAGCCGCGCAGCGCGGTGGCCAGGCGCATGCGGGAATGGTCGCAGCGCTGGACGGACACCTTCGTGCTGCGCGGGCGCGTTTCGGCGGACACGGCGGCCATGGCCATTGACCGTCTCTGCGTGGTGCGCTTTCTTGCGGACCACGACATCATGCGCCGCACGCGCTGGAGGCTCCAGAAACGCTTCGAGGATCTTGTTGTGCTGGCGGAGAACTCGCCGGGGCGCGATTCCGGCTGCGGCGCGCGGCTGGTGCGCCTGTTCCATGACATGTGGCTCGACTGGCGCATAGACCTGTTCGCGCCGAACGCGGACCTTGACGCGATGCTCAGCCGCGACGACACGGCGGGCCCCTGGCTGCGCGAGGCCGCGCTGCTGTCACAGGGCAAGTTCACGATACCCACCATACTGGAAAGCTTCAACCACGGCGATCCCGTGGAGAAGATGCGCGTGCGCATGGTGCCCGAGGAGAATGAGGAGCGCGACCGGTACCTCGCGGCGCAGACACTTGAAACCATAGACGACGCGCGCATCGAGATTGACCTTGCAGAGGAGGGCTACCGCGCCATCTTCCACTGGTTCGACCGGGTGGTCGCGCTGTACGACCGGCTGAACCTCGACTTCGACCACCACGCGCGCGCCGCCGCGCCGAAGACCCCGGACCTGGACCTGTTTGCGTGGTCTGAAATTGACGCGCGCCGCCCCGCGGCCTGCACCGACCGGCTCGCGCACGCCTGCGCGCACGGCATCGGCATCTACCACGCCGACGCGCGCCAGTACCGCACGGCCCGGCTGCTGCTCACGCTCCACCTGATCAGCTCCTACAGCCAGCGCCACGAGTCGGTGGACCGGCTGCCCGCCCTTGACACCGTGTTCATGCAGCGGCCGACCGTGCTCAACGCGAGCCGGGTGATGGGTGTGCGCAGGGATGCGCCGCATTCCGGCGACGAGCGCCGCTAATCAAGCCGCATGCCCGCCATGGGCACAACCGGGCCGAAGCGATTTTCGGCCAAAGGACACACCGCATGACCCTCGCCGCCCTTGTGATCGCCTTGTCGTTGAACGTTGATCCCGCAGCCGCCGCGTCGGCGACGACAAATCCGATGACGCGCAGCGTGATGAACTACGGTGCCGCGGCTGACGGCAGCGCCGACTGCACGGCCGCGTTTCAGCGCGCACTGGATGCCGCGTCGGCCGCGAACGGCGGCATTGTCGAGGCGCCCACAGGCCGCTACCGGTTCGACGGCACCCTCACCGTGCCGCCGAACGTGACGCTGCGCGGCACCTTCACCTACTCGCCGTCGCACACGGGCCTGCGCGACAAGGGTGCGCCCCTGCCGGTGTACGGCAGCGTGCTCGAACCGCGGTGCGGCGCGGGGAGCGAGGAGGGCGCGCCCTTTGTTACGCTCCAGGACAACGCGACGCTGCAGGGGTTCTCCGTGCATTACACGGAGCAGAAGACCGACGCGCCGGAGCCCATGCCCTATCCGTACGCGGTGGCGATGCGCGGAAACAACCCGGCAATCACGGATGTGGAGCTGCTCAACCCCTACAACGGCATAGACGCCTCAAAGAACCAGCGCGCGCTTATCCGCAACATTCACGGACAACCCATTCATATTGGGCTGTACGTAAATGAAATCTACGACATCGGCCGCATTGAGAACGTACACTGGAACCCCTGGTGGACCATGGGCACGCCGGTGTACAAGTGGCAGTCGGAGCACGGCACAGGCTTTCTGTTCGGCCGCACGGACTGGCACTATGTGATCAACACCTTCTGCTTCGGCTATGACGTGGGCTACAAGTTCATCAAGACGAAGGAGGGCGTGTGCAACGGCAACTTCCTCGGCATCGGCGCGGACGACTGCCGCACATCGCTTGTGGCGGAGGACACGGCGCCGATGGGCGTGCTGATCACCAACGGCGAGTTCGTCTCCTTCCGCGCCCCCGACCCCACGATGATCCGCGTGGAGAAGACGCACGAGGGGACGATCCGGTTTGTGAACTGCGCGTTCTGGGGCCCCGCGCGGCGCAATGCGGTGGTTGACGGCGTGGGCACCGTGGGCTTCAGCGACTGCACTTTCATGCAGTGGGGGCACGCGCCGAAAGGTTTTGAAAAGCCCGATGATGATCGGCAGCCGTCCATTGACGCGCTTGGCGGATCGGTGATCGTGCGCGGCTGCGAGTTCATGGAAAACCGTCCGCAGTTGCGCATCGGTGCAGAAATTGAGCGCGTGATCGTGAGCGAGAATCTTGTCAACGGCAAGATCCGCATGGACGATCAGTCGCGCGGCGGAAAGGTGATCATCCGCGACAACGCGGGCACGCCGGCGGGGAGGCGGTGGAAAAGGATCATGGACGATCGCCCGGGCTTCCGCGCCGCGCGCCTGAATTAACGCGATTGCCCCGCATGCATTTCGCGCCCTGTTTATGCGGCCGTTTGCGCATGCATGGAAGAGCTCCCACAGGGTTCGCGCCGATGGGCGCTTCGCACCCGCATGATGAACCGCACGCGCCGCGCGCTGATCGATCACACACCGCGCGTGATGCGGCGCACGCCGCGCCTGCGGGGCCGCGGCGCGGCGCGGCGGGAAATTTTTCGGAGGTGAAAAAAATGCTTGCATTTTTTCTCTTTCTTTGTTACACACTTTGCGTGAAATTTGAATCGCTGCGTTCGGATCAAAGCGATGACACATTCGTTGAAGTCTCTAACGGGTGAAGCGCGTGAAGACAAAATGCGCGCGGTGCGCGCGGAAACTGCGGCAGCGATCCGAACCCTTCCCCTTTGCCTTTTGCGGGCTTGAGCAAGCCTGTGGGAGTGCGCCGTTCACACTCGTGTGTGGCGGCGGGCGGGCGTCGGGCGTGTGGCCCGGCGCAATCGCCGAAACGCGGAAGAGAGTCCAGCAAACAGGAGGAGACACAAATGGCAGCAGTAGTGAAGAAGGCCGTTGCGAAGAAGCCGGCCGCGAAGAAGGCCGTCGCGAAGAAGCCGGCCGTGAAGAAGGCCGTCGTGAAGAAGGCCGTCGTGAAGAAGGCCGTCGTGAAGAAGGCCGTCGCGAAGAAGCCGGCCGTGAAGAAGGCCGTCGTGAAGAAGGCCGTCGCGAAGAAGCCGGCCGCCAAGAAGGCCGCCGCGAAGAAGTAGCATCCGTCTGCTGAGCCCGCCGCGCGGGGCTTCCCGTGCGGCGGGTCCGGACAGATTGCTCTTCAGCAATTGAAGCCCGTGCCTGCACTCCGGCCTGAAACGCCGGGTGCGGCACGGGCTAACTGTCTGTTGCGGCGCTTGAGGACGCCTTGCGGGGCAGGTACAATGTGCGGCGAGTGCGCGCAGCGCGCCGCAAACAACTTCGGAGGTTCCACAGATTCATGAAGACTGACCTAACCCGCCGCGCCTTTCTCGCCGGCACCGCCGGCGCCGCCGGAACAGCGCTCGCCGCAGCAGTGCCCGCCGCCGCCCAGGACGCGCCGCCCCGTTTTCAGAAGGGCGTCAGCCCCTGGGCACTGTGCCTGAACGCCAGCACCATCCGCCCCGCGGATGTGAAGACCAAGGTTGACGCCGCCGCGAAGGCGGGCTGGGATGCGATCGAGCTTTGGATCACCGATCTGGAGCAGCACGAGAAGGACGGGGGCAGTCTCAAGGACCTCGGAAAACAGATCGTTGACCGCGGCATGTTCGTGCCCAACATCATCGGCCTTTGGGAATGCATGCCGATGGACGACGCGGAGTTTCAGAAGTCGCTCGAGGCAACACGCGAGCGCATGCGCCGCTCCGCCGAGGTCGGCTCGCACTTCGTGGCCGCGATCCCCGCGCCCGACCGCCCCGACTTTGATCTCAGGACCGCGTCGCTGCGCTACCGCGAACTGATGCGCATCGGACGGGAAGACTACAACATCAAGGTCGCCTTTGAGTTTGTCGGGTTCATGAAGAGCGTGAACCGGCTTGGCCAGGCGTCCGGCGTCGCGATGGACACGGACGATCCGGCGGCCTGCCTCATCGCCGACACCTTCCACATGTTCCGCGGCGGCTCGGGCTTCAACGGACTCAAGCACATCCAGGGCGACTTCATCGCAAACTTCCACTGGAACGACGTGAAAGACGAGGTGCCCCGCGAGCAGCAGGGCGACGAGCACCGGGTCTATCCGGGCGACGGCGTGCTGCCGCTCACCCAGGCGCTGCAGGACCTTAAGGCCATCGGCTACAAACGCACGCTCTCGCTCGAAATCTTCAAACGCGAGTACTGGGCCATGGATCCCCACGAGGTGGCCGCCACGGGACTGCGCAAGATGAACGAGTGCATCGCCAAGGCGGGCGTGTAGAAGGGGCTCCTGTCCGGGCTACAGGCGTGCCGCGTCTTCCACATAGGGAATGGTCTGCGGCCCGTCCGGCAATACGGCCACCGGCGTGTCCGGACCAAGGATGCGGAGGTGTTCCGCGAGTGCCAGTTCAAGGTCTTTAACCGGCGTCAGACCGCAGACGCGCACGGTGTCGTCATCAAGGCTTGAGCGCAGCATTACCCGCCCCTTTTGCAGCACCTGGATAAGCACCTGCACCTGCCATTGGTCCAGTTCGGGTGCGGTTCGCCCGCGCATTTCGGCTTCCGTCTTTGCGGTGGGGCCGTTCTGCCGCAATGTCTTCCCAAACAACCCGTGGTCCGGCAGCCCGTTCCGGCACTCGCTGGCCATGAAGATCGTCCCGCCCGGCTCCAGAATCCGCGCCGCCGCCGACATTCCTTTCACGGACTGGTACAGGTTCTGGTCCAGCGGATAACCGCTGTTCGACGTGACCACAACGGGAAAGCCGTGCGGCACGGCGACCGTCGCCACGGCGCGCGCATGCGCGCATCCGGCGCGGTGGGCATGAACATATTGCCCTGCGAAGATCCCCGTAAGCGCCTTGTCCGCGTTTAGTGTCACGTTGATCAGGAACTCCGGCGGACACAGTGCGACGGCGCGTGAAACCGCCTCATGCAATGGATTGCCGTCCAGCACGCCGTAGGCGCTCCCGGGATGGGCAACCAGCGGATAGTTGTGCGCCTGCAGGACCGTCTCTATGCCCGCCACGCCCGGCACCACGCCTTTGGGACCGCCGGAAAAGCCCGCAAAGAAGTGCGGCTCGATAAACCCCAATACGATGCGCACGTCGGCGCGGACGTAATCCCTGTTCAGCCAGACGGGGAAATCCGGCCCGATGGCGCCGACATATTCCAGGTTGTCGCGGCTAAACGCATCGTGGCTGACAATCCGCACCCGCTGCGCCGCCTCACCGAACTCATCGGCGATTTCATCGCGTGTCGCCGGTTGGTGGCTCCCCGTGCCAATCAGCACGGTTGCCTGTTCGGGCGACGGGAGCAGGTCCAGCAGCCAGGGAATCAGCAGCCGGTTTGGCAGCGGCCTCGTGCGGTCGGAGGTGACAATGATGACGCGGTCGGAAGGCCGCACCAACTCCCGCAGCGGCGGCGAATCAATGGGTGTGTCACAGGTGCGAACGAATGCGGCGTGCGGATCGGGAAGCGCCGGTTCATCCGCAGGTGCAACCACATGCCATCTGGCAAGACCGGGATCGAGCCGCAGCGGAATGCGCGTTGATCCATAGGCAATATGAGCCAAATCAACCGGCATGAGTCTTTCCTTCAATGCAAAGCAGGCGGCACAACACGCGGCCGACGGAAAGCGCGAAGCCCGGGAGAACCCGACAGGGTCCATTCCTCATGGCTTCGCCCTACGCGCGGTGAACGGCGAAAAGACGGTTCTTTGCGGACACGCTCAACGGGTTCGAATAATGATACACCTCATACGCGGTGCCATGACTGTCTGTTGCGGATGTGGGCTGCTCGATGACAAAATCGGCAAAGTCCTGTGCGTTGAACGCCACGAACGCGAGGCTTAGCGCGTCAATGGCCGGGACATGGTGTTTGGTCAGGTCGGGAAGGGCTATGGGGCCGGTGTCCACCTGGTACTGTTTCTTTTCCGGCTGTATGTTCATGGTCTTGGAGGGGCACTCGATGATTGCGCGCAGGCGTGTCTCCGCGTTGGCAATTTCTGTCTGCGACACGATGGGGACCCCGCCGTCCGTGGCGTGCGCGATGGCGTCCCATGTGGCCAGCTCCTCAACACGCGCACCTTCACAGAGCCTCAGGGACGGCTCGCCCCAAAGTTCGGACGCCTTCTTGACGGTGCGGTAGCGTTCGTGGATGTGCGCCGGGCGCCGGAACACGAGCACGCTGCCACCGCCGAAAATGGGCGTGAAGTCGTAGTTGTCCTTCATGAACAGGTCCCGTTCCGCGAACGTGTTCTCGCTCTTGCAGGCACCGCACTGATAGAAGTCGGTCCATGTGCCGTCGCGGTCATCAATAAGCCGCGTGCGGCTTTCAATCCAGAAGCGCACCGAATTGATTGGCGCACTGTGGCAAATGAAGGAGAGGCCATAGTCCAGCGGACGCATCTCCGCGGACTTGCCGGAATCCTCCTGCGCGACCGTGCGGGCGGACAGGGCGCACATGGAAAGGGCCCCTGTTTTCATGAAGGCGCGCCGTGTCGCCTGCATTTCCTTAGATCTGGAACCGGAAGCGGCCATCACCCACACTCCTTTCTTCTTACCCTGTTTGGGTCAACATGGTGCCGCCCGAACGCCGCGGCAGCATGGCTCTCAGAAGGCGGTCGGCAATAATCCCGTCCGTGACACGGACTGGGGAACCATGCGGGCTTTCCGGAAGGCCTCCGCATAGCGGCACCCGCACTGGTGTCCGCGGAAGCGGAACTGGGCCTCCAGCAGGTAGGTGACGGAGTGGCCGTAGAGATGCTGCAGCCAGTCATTCTGGCTCTTGTGGCACTCCGCCATCCTGACCTTGGTGTCCCACACGTCGGTGATGTCCACGTAGGCCTCCGGCTCAAAACCGACGCCGCCCGATGTGTCGTAATACCAGATCTCGTGAATGTACCCGAGGGCGGGATGGGCGGTCGGAATCAGCGGGACCGCGGCCATGACGTGCGTATCCCAGACAATCTGGCCGGTGCGGACATGGTCCGGGTGGTAATCTTTGTCCTTGTCAGGACACAGAACGACGTCCGGCTTGAATTGGCGCAGCACGTCTATCACGTTTCGGCGCACCTCGGGCGTGTCGTAGAGGAACTCGTCGTCGTAGCCCAGCCAGAAGAACTCCGCGCCGATGACGGCTGCGGCGTTCCGCGCCTCTGTTTCCCGGATAGCCGCGATCTCATCCCGGCTGAGGGTTGGCGATCCCACATCGCCCCTGGTCATCACCGCAATGCCGATGTCATGCCCCTGGGCCCTGTATTTTGCAAGCGTCCCGGAACAGAAGATTTCCACGTCATCGGGATGGGGCCCGAACGCCATCACACGCATTTCCCTGTCCTCCTCTTGTTGCGGTCTTCCTGGACCGCCCAATCATAATGACCCGCCTGCGCTCCGGGCGCCACCGGTTTACCACAGCCACCAATAGATGACGCACCAGATGCCCGCGTAGAGACCATACCACAGCTTGATGGAGGCGTACCAAGGCCGGACGATGCCCTCGTCATAGGCGGCCAGCACCCGGGGTGTCCACAGGAACGGTTCCCACTGTTCCCGGGGCGGCGGGGGTGTCAGAAGCGACACGATGACCATGCCGATGACAATGAGCACCTCGGCGATGAACGCGTAATAGAGCCAGTGCAGTTCGACGCCGAGGAGGGGCAGCCCCACGGCCACGGATATCTGGATGATCAGGCCGCCAATGAGTCCGAACACGGCGGCCTGATAGTTGGTCCGCTTCCAGAGCAGCCCCATGAAGACCACGGAAATGAACGGCGTCGCCACATAGGTCACACCGGTCTGGAAGTACCGGAAGATCCCGCCCATGTGCTCCACCAGCGGCGCCATAAACGCGGCAAGGGCCAGAACCGAGAAGGCGGCCACGCGTCCCACGAAGATCAGTCTGCGGTCATCCGCATCTTTGTTGATGATCTTCTTGTACACGTCCAGGGAGAAGAGGGTGGCGGTCGAGTTTGCGAGACCGCTGATGGCCGCCATGATTGCCGACAGGAACCCGGCCAGAATGATGCCCCGCAGGCCCCAACTGGGCGCAAAGGTGCCCATGGCGAAGGAGAAGGTCTTGTCAACGTTGTCCAGGGGTTCCCCCATCTTCATGACGTTGAGCCAATGGTAGACAATGAATCCCAGGAAACAGGTGACCAGCGGGCGGAAGAAATTGATGAACCCCGCAAAGATGACGCCCATGATGCCGTCCCACACCGTTCGGGCGCCGAGCACACGCTGGATCATCACCTGGTTGGCCGCCTGGTAAAAGACGAACACGCCAAAGGTTCCGAATATGATTCCCAGGAACGGGGCCACGGGGTCGCCCGGGGGTGATAGAGGTGAAACCGCTCCGGAGAGGCCGCCACCATGGCGGACCAGCCGCCCGGGATCTGGTGAAGGGCGATGAAAAACAGGAGGGCGCCGCCGCCCACGAGCATGCTGCACTGGATCATGTCCGTCCAGGTTACGGCGATCATGCCGCCCTTCACGGTGTACAACGCCACCAGGATTACGATGCCCCAGAGAATGGCATAGAAGTTGATCCCCGTGAGCTGCGAAAAAGCCAGACTTCCGCCGTACAGAATCGGGACCATAAAGATCGTGCCGTAGGCAAACAGCATGACCCAACTGTATATGTTCGCGCACAGCGGGCCGTAACGCCGCAACAGCAGGTCCGGCATGGTGGTAATCTTGTTCTTCATGTAGATGGGGATGAACAGGAAGAGCAGGATGGTGTAGCAGGGGGCGCTCCAAATCTCCCAATTGGCAATGCCCATGCCGTCCCTGTATGCGGCGCCGACCGTCCCCACAATCTGCTCGCTGGAGACGCTCGTCGAAACGAAGGCCGCACCGATCATCCACCAGGGCAGACGTCCGGAGGCGAGGAAATAGCTGTGGGCGGACTGTCCGTCCTTGTTGCGCCGCGACGCCCACAGGCCCACCCCGACCATCAGGCCAATCGCGCCAATGATGACTGCAAAGTCCAACGCGTTAGACGAAAAGCTCACCTTGTCTCACCTCCGTTGTACGTGCGCCTGGGGCAAAACGGTCACTGTACCGTTCCCGCCGAGCTCCGAAAGGCAGTATTGAATGCCCGTCCCCGGTTTGTCTTCAGCGCCGCAGGAATCCTTCGCGGGACACACCTGTCGAGAATGGACAACCCAATAGTGCCGATTGTTGGGTGCAAACCAGGCCAATGATACATCTTTATGCCCGGAAAAGGGGATCATGCATCGGGCCGGACAAGGGTCAGACGCTCATTCGCGCCACAGCCAGGTTTTGTCCGGAACGGTGCGGCTGCTGATGCAAAGTCAGCGAGGCGAGTGGAATCCGCCCCCACCCTTCGTTAACATGAAGGATCGTGCCACCCGGAACGTCTCCGGGCGACGCGCGTATCGGAGAGATGGATTCAAGGGAGTCGTTGCCATGGGGCGAAACAGTTCTCTCGGTGTGCCAACCGTCCGCCTCGCGGCAATGGCTTTTTTGCTGCACACTGCATTTGCCTGCGGCGCGGAGACTCCGGTCGAACCGTATTCGTCACAGCCGACGGCCGACGAGACGGCGTTTGCAGCACAATGGAAGCGGTTTCTCCTCGGGCAAGGCGAGGCGGATGCCGGGCGCTACGCCGCAGATCTCCCCTTCTCGTTCAAATGCGGCGAGCGAAGCAGCCGGGAATGGGTCAAGATCGCGACGGCGAACGTCACGTCGGGGGACTGGCGGAACGACAAGACACGCACGCATGTCTTGAGCTGGAAAGATGTCCAGACCTCTCTCCATTGCGAAATGACATTGACCGAGTTTCAGGATTTTCCCGCGTTCCAATGGATTGTCCGCGTCCGAAACGACGGAGAAGCTGATTCGGCAAAGGTACACGACTTCTGGGGGCTCGACACCTGCTGGCATGCAGCCGACGGTTCGATGCCGATGCTGCACCGATCGGTGGGCTCGCCCGGCCATGAAGACGATTTTCACTTCATGAGCGAGGTCATGCACAACTCGATGTGGGACAAACGCCGCCGGATCGCGATGGACACACCCTCCAATGCCGCGTGGGCGCAGGCACACTCCTACCTCATCCCAAAGGACAAACGATCAAGCGCCATATGGCTGCCGTTCTTCAACTATCAGACCGGCGGCGACGGGTTGATAACCGGGCTCGGCTGGAGCGGCGCCTGGCGGGCCTATTTCGACCATCAGGGCGGGGGGAAATCAACGATCCAGGCCGGTGTCGAGAACTTCGATTCGATTCTTCATCCCGGCGAGACGGTGCGAACGACCTTGAGCCTGGTCCTCTATTGGAAGGGGGAGATGCTTCACGGTCAAAACATGTTCCGCCAACTGGTCCTTCAGCACTATTCGCCGCGTGTCGGCGGAGAACTGGTTGAGCCGCCGATTTCCGGAGTGGTCTGGGGGGGAATTCCGTCGAAGGAGCATCTCGAAATCATCGAAAAGATCAAGACATATGAAATTCCGCTGGACGTCTATTGGTTTGACGCCGGCTGGTACGGAACGGGAACGGTCCCGTCGTATACGGTGTTCGAGGGCGACTGGGGACCCATGGCCGGCGACTGGCGGCCCAATCCAAACTGGCACAATGGAACGCTCAAGCCGGTCAGCGACGCCGCGCACGCCGCGGGGATGAAGTTTCTGGTCTGGGTCGAACCGTGCCGCGCCCTTCACGGCCGGCCGGTCACCCTCGAACATCCCGAGTATTTCCTGACCGGAAATGCCGACGGCAAGATCCGGGACGGGCAAACGCTGCTGCTGGATCTCGGCAAACCTGAATCGTTGAAGTGGGCGACCGATGTCGTTGGCGGTCTGATCAGAGATTACAGCATCGACTGGTACGAAGAGGATTTCAATATCGAGCCGAATCCCTATCTGGAAACGGCGGCCGAGCCGGACCGGTGGGGCATGAACGAAATGCGGTTCATCGAGGGCCATTTTGCTTTCTGGGACGCCCTTCTCAAGGATTTCCCTAATCTGGCTATTCTCAATTGCGCCAGCGGCGGACGGCGAATCGACCTGGAGTCCATTTCGCGGGGGCAACCGCTCTGGCGCAGCGACTACAACTGCTTTCCGGAAGCGACCGCCGAGTCGACGCAGGATCACAGTTTTGGCATTCAGCACTGGCTGCCGATTCAGGGAAGCATGATTCGCGGTTGGTCCCTTTTCGACACGTATGAAGCGCGCTGCGCCTTGAGTCCGGGCATGGAGAATGCAATCGTCGCGAAGACCGAGCCCGAATGGCTCCAAATCAAGGCGAATGTCGTTCAGGCAAAACGATGCAAGAAGTACTTCTTTGGCGATTACTATCCCTTAACCAACGAACAGCGCAATCCGGCCGCATGGTCCGCCTACCACCTGTATCTTCCCGCGGAACGAGCAGGGATGATTCTCGCGCTGCGCCGCGCGAAGAGTGACATCCGCGAGATGACGTTCGATCTCCTGACGATTGACCCGGCGGCACAATGGAAGTTTGAAGATTACGATTCCGGAGAAACTTGGGTCGTTTCCGGCAAACAGATTCGCGATGAGGGCTTCAAGGTCGTTATTCCGAACCGCCGCGATTCCCGACTCATCTTCTATTCCGTTGATCGCACGGACAAGTCATGAAGGCGATGGGAATGGACGGCATCACGCGGCGCCCGCCGTCGAAACACATGCGGTGGCCGGATGACCGGGCCGTTGCCGCGGACCTCACCGTATTTTTCACCTTGACTTCGGCTCATTTTGCCGTGAGGAGACTGACTATGTTGCATTCGGCCGCGATTCGGGTTGTGGTGTTGGTGTCGCTTTGGGGGGCAGCGACGATTGCATTCGCCCAGGCCCCGGAAAACGAGGCCGGAAAGTCCGCCGAGGCCCCGGCACGGGGTGCGGTGGTGTATCCGGCGCCAACCGACGAGAAGCTTTCCGGGGACTTTACGTTGACGGTGGACGGCAAGACCGTGCCCGTCTATGTGTGCCGCGTGTCCGCGATGCCCTTTAACCAGGTGTGGCCGGGCTATCAACGGCCCATCGATCAGACCGAACTTGCCTCGTTCGCCTATTGGGACATGACCGCGCCGGTGGATATCGAGGTTGTCAGCCGGCGTCCGATCCAGTCCGTGGCGATCCGTCCATCGGCTCGGGGGATTCCGCCGCAGGTTGAGGGGGACCACGTCCGGTTCCGCTTGAACGCGCCCCAGCAAATTACGGTGGAAGTGAACGGGTGGCACAACGCCCTGCATGTGTTCGCCAATCCGGCGGCGCCGGTTGTCGCCCCAGACGCTCCCGGCGTGCAGTATTTTGGTCCCGGCGTCCACCGGCCGGGCAGGGTGGTGTTGCAGAGCAATCAGACGGTCTATGTGGCGGGCGGGGCCGTGGTCTATGGCTGCTTCGAGGCCACAGACGCCACAAATATCAAGATTCTGGGACCGGGCATCATCGATTCCAGCGAACTGGAACGGTACTTCGGACTCACGGACGAGAGCAAGTACCTCGACAACTTCGGCGGTTGTATTCATCTTGTTCGTTGCGCCAATGTGACGATCTATGGTCCGATTCTGCGCGATCCGCCCATTTGGTGCCTGTCCGCGTTCAACTGTTCGGAGATACAGATTGCCCATACTAAACTGATCGGTCTCTGGCGGTATAACGCCGACGGCATCGACATCTGCAACAGCCGGAATGCCACCGTGCGAGACTGTTTTGTGCGCTCGTTCGACGACAGTCTCGTGGTCAAAGGGCTGAGTTACTATCGCGACGCAACGATCCGTAATATCCTATTTGAGCGTTGCGTCGTGTGGAACGACTGGGGCCGTGCCCTGGAAATAGGCGCCGAGACGGCTTCGCCCGAGCTGTCGAACGTCACGTTTCGCGATTGCGATATCGTGCGGACCGCCGAAATCGCCATGGATGTGCAACATGGCGATCGCGCGGCCATTCACGACGTGACGTTTGAGCGGAACCGCCTCGAAGTTGATGACGTCAACTATGCGCCGCAGATCCAGAACGGCCGCGACGCAACGTACACGGGACAGACCAGCTTCTGCCCGCGCGCGCTCGTCTTGGTGATGTTGCGCGGCCAATGGTCGAGTGATCAGGAACGCGGCACGATGCGCAACATCGTCGTGCGCGACTGTTCGATCACGGGCAAGCCGCTGCCGGGTTCGTCGCTGTCGGGTTTCGACGAAACGCACGACGTCAAGGGCGTCACGATCTCGAACTTGCAGGTCAACGGCAAGGCCGTCAAGACCCTCGAGGAAGCGGCGATAACCGTGGGCCCGTTTGTCAGCGAGGTGCGCATCGAGGCGCACGACTGACGGTTTCACCCCGCACCGCATATCGGACAAAGACCTGATTGAGATCAAGGAGATCGCCCCGTGCACACGTTCCAGATTCTAATACTGGCGGCCGCCGTCGCGGCGTCCACCGCGTTTGCCGCCGATCTGCCCAAGAACGCGGGGCCGTATACTTCAATCGATCCCGGACAGGTCACTCTGGGCGGCGAAATCGGCCGCCGCATCGATCTCACCATCCAGAAGAACCTCTTGGCCATCAATGTGGACAATGACTTTCTCAAACCGTTTCACGACAAGCAGACTCCGTTGTTTGGCTACATCGGGCTCGGTAAGCTGCTCGACGCCGCGGTGAATTTCGCCTATTACGGGCGGGACCCCAAAGTCGTTGAACTGAAGAATCATCTGCTCGCGGATCTCCTCGGCACCCAGTTGGAGGACGGTTACATCGGCGCGTTTCCGGCCGGTTCCCGCCTTCGCGACATTTTCGACGAGCACGAGATCGCCTACGTTATCCATGCCCTCACCGACGACTATCGGCGTTTCCACGACCCGTTGTCGCTTCAAGCCGCCCAAAGACTGGCCGACTACGTCGTGACGAACTACAAAACCGCCGTTGCGGCGCGCGATCCGAAGCTGGTATGCACCATTGACGTCGAACGGGCCTTCATCTTGTTGAGCGCGGCCACCGGCAACGCCAAATACCGCGACTACATCCTCGAACGCGACGGGCTCCGCGGCTGGGATTCCCCGATCGACCTGGTGAATGATGGTCCGTACAGCAGCGGGGACGGCCATGCCTACACGTTCATGAACCGGTGCCTGGCGCAGTTGGACCTGTATCGCGGGGAGCCGGATCCGAAGCTCCTCGTCCAAAGCCGTCGCATTATCGACTTTCTGACCAACGATGACGGCCTGATGATCACCGGCACATGCGGCATGACGGAGCGGCTTCGCAACAATCAAGAGACGCGGGGCGATGTGGGCGAGACCTGCGCCACGGCCTATCTGATCCGATTGGCGCATCATCTGCTGCAGTTGGAAGGCAAGACGGTCGACGGCGACCTCATGGAGCGCTCCATCTACAACACGCTCTTCGCCGCCCAATCGCCAGATGGCCGTCAGTTGCGCTACTACACGGCTGTCGAAGGCCCGCGCAAATATTTCGAGCAGGATACGTATTGTTGCCCGAACAATTGGCGGCGAATCGTCGCCGAACTCCCGGAAATGGTCTATTACGTTTCCACCGACGGCGGCGTGATGGTGAATCTTTACACCCCGTCGAGCGCGAAGATCGCGCTTGCCGACGGACTGGACGTGCAGGTGAGGCAGGAAACCGACTATCCGAACTCGGGGAAGGTCGTCCTCCGGGTAGACCCTTCGCGCCCGGCCGAACTGCCGCTGAAACTGCGCATTCCGCGTTGGTGCAAGTCGGCCACCGTCTCCGTCAACGGCGCTCCCCTGGCGGAACCCACCGTCCCCGGCACCTACTGCACGGTTCAGCGCCGTTGGAATTCGGGCGACAGCGTCGAATTGGACATGCCCATGACGTGGCGGTTGGTTCAGGGCCGCAAACTCCAGGCTGGCAAGGTGGCCGTCATGCGGGGGCCGGTGGTCTTCAGCCTGAGCCCCGCCCGAAATCCGGGTCTTGAACAGACGGATCTGAAGCAACTCAGGCTCGATCCGGCCTCGTTCGCCGAACCCGTTGCCGACAGTACGGTTCGCCCGGACGGCCTCGCGTGCCCGACCCGCGCCTGGGGGCCGAACTCGGACCCGGCGTCACCGCCCGATCTGCGCCTGTTGTTTACGGAGTTTCCCGATCCGACGGCCGAAGCGACGTACTTTCTGACCGCGGGGCCTGATGCCGGCGTCCCGGATGAGTTGTGTGGCCCGGGAGCCGCTAAAACCAGCGTGATAAGGAAGGACAAGATCCTGTTCCTGGGAAACAGCATCACGCTGCACGGGGTGGCGGAGGCCATCGGCTGGACGGGAAACTGGGGCATGGCGGCCGGCGCCGCAGAAAAGGACTATGTCCATCTTGTGGTTCAAGCGTTTTCAAAACCGGTCACAGGCGGCATTCCGGCCCCCAAGTTCATGGTCCAGAACATTGCCGACTTCGAGAGGGAATGCGCCACCTATCCCGTCGAAGAGAAGCTGCGGGAGTTCATCAATTTCAAGCCGGATCTGCTCATTCTGGCCATCGGTGAGAACGTGCCTGAGTTGAGCACCCCTGAATCTGAAACCCAGTTCCACAACAGTGTGGTCGCGCTGCTGAAAGCGTTCCAGAAGGGCGGAAATCCGACGATCATCGTGCGGAGCAGCTTCTGGCCGGTCCCGAACAAGGACACGATACTCAAACAGGCGGCCGACGACGCGGGCGCGATTTTCGTCGACATCAGCGACCTCTCCAAAGATGAGGCCAACTATGCCCGTTCGGAACGTCAGATTGCTCACACAGGGGTGGCAGCGCACCCCGGCGACAGGGGGATGAAGGCGATTGCCGACGCGATTGTCAACGCGGTGAAAAAGGCTGAATCATGACGGCCAACAGGCGCGTTCCTGCGTGCGTGTTGAACGGGCTGCTCGCTTTGATTGGGTCCGTGGCCTTGTTCCCCCTGCTTGCCGCGGCGCAAGTTGTGCGTCCGGACGCGGCCGGGGTGGCTGCGGTCGAGCGGGCCAACGAAACCCTGTCGCCAGAGCAGGCCTTCGAGAATATCGAGGCCAAGGCGGGCGATTGGCGGGTGGAGCACGGCGCGCTGATGCAGGCCGACCTGTCCGCACCCTATGCGCGCACCTTCATCAAGGGACCGCGCTGGATGGACTGCGTCATCAAGGCGAAGGTGCGGGTGGATGCCGTCGGCGCGGCGGCGGCCTCGCCCGGCGCCCGGCTCATCGTTCGCGCCGATGAAGAGAGGGATACGTTCTATACGGTCGGCCTGTGGGCGGGCAGCCGCGAGGTGCGCATTGAAAAGTCGCGCGGGCTGGCCTTTGAGCCTATGAAGAGCGACAACTTCGGCACGGTGGCGGTCGCGTCTTTTCCGGTGGAACTGGGCAAGACGTACGAGATGACCGTGGTTGCCGACCACGCGACGATCTACTGCTATTTGGACGGCAAGTTCGTTGTGCTGGCACAGGAGCAGGATTTCACCACCCAGCCAGTCGGTCAGGTGGGCTTCTTCACAAACGCCGCGAAGGGCACTTTCCGCGACATTTCCGTAAAGGGGCTCAAAGATGTCACGTCGTCGCCGGTTACGCCGTATGCGGGTAATCCGGTGAACCTGACGAACTACTCCCCCGCCGTAATCAAGGATGACAAGTTTCGGATGTGGGATTCGCTGCTGGGCCGATACAACGAGTCGGTGGACGGGATTACCTGGACCTGGCCGGCGGGCAGGGAATCGGTCGTCAACCAGGGCAACACCGGTGATTGGCCCGCCGGCAACCAGTGCGGCGACCCCGACGTGCTTAAAGTGGACAGCCAATACTGGATTACCTACTGGTCCACCTGCAACCGCCGCAACGGGGCCTTCGACGGGATGGGCCTCAAGCGCTCACCGGACGGCATCCATTGGACGCCCGAACCGGCGAACCCGGTCTTCTACATGGGGCCGAACGGCGACTGGGACGAGATGGTGGTGGGCGATCACGCAATGATCCGCGACGGCGACCGCTTCAAGCTGTGGCATGTGGGCATCACGCGCGGGCAGCGCGGCTACCGGAACGAATTCGGCTACGCCGAGAGCCTCGACGGCATCCACTGGCGCAAGTGCCGCCTGAACCCGGTGCTTACCCAGGGCGAACCCGGCACCTGGGATGGAGGATGGATCTACGCGGCGGGCATCGTGAAGATTGATGACGAACCGTCCGGCACGCACGTCTATGCAGGCAAACCCGGTGCCAGTTATCACCTCTTTTACACCGGCCAACCCAGCAACAACGAAATCATCTGCGGTGTGAAGCGCATCGGCTATGCTTTCTCGCTCGACGGCATCCATTGGGTCAAATGGAACGATCCAAACACTTGCGAGCCGTTTCAAGACAGCGACCCGGTGGTGACCTGGACGGAATACGGGCAGAAAGGACATACCGGGGTGGGCGCCGCCACGGCGATGCTCCTGGACGACGAAGTGCGCATCTACTACTCGATGTACGAGGAGCGGCTCGATGTCGGGCGGCCCCCCGAAGGAACCGTCGGCACCGCGTTTGCCACGGTCAAGGTGGACGTCCTGCGAAACATCGTCGCCGACGCGAAGGCGAAGGGCCTGCTGCAATGCGCCAGTCGTGAAGAGGTCGAGGCGACGCTCGACGACCCCCTGCCCCAGTCCATGTGGGATGACCTGCAGGGCCGCGTGCTGGCGGCGGTGCAGGCGAGACAGTCGGGCGACGCCGACGGTGAGAAATCGGCGCTGGCCGAGATCGCGGCCACCCGCGCCAAGTTTACCAAGGCCCTCGAACGGCATTACGCTGGCGCCTTTGCTCCGCTAAAAAAGGTTGTGGATCAATTGGAGGCTGGACATCCCGTGACTGAGAGGGTGCTCTGGACTCTCCCGGCGGACCGCGCGGGAGACAGTCCACCGCAGATTGAATTCACCGGTTTGGACATCGCGGCCGGGGATTGTCCCGTGATGATCGAGATTGAGGCGAAGTGTGACCGGTTTGACGTCGCGCGGGTGTCGTGGGCGACTGCCGATGGATTCAAGGCCGGGCGGGAAATGGAGTTCATCGCCGGCTATCCCGGGGTGGAATCCCCGACCCATCGCGTCACGATTGTCACCGGCGGCCAATCCATCAGCGCGCTGCGCCTCCAGCTTCCCGGCGGATCCGCCGTGGCTTTGAAGCAGGTTCGCATCCGACAACTCAGCATATAGCCGGCGGCGACGGAACAAATGCAGGGCATGCACTTTACACAAGGCGGCAGGGATTGGTTCTCGGAAGGCACGCCCTCCGAAAACGCTCGCTGCAACCGCCCGGGGTCCTGAACAGTCTCACGCAATGGCGGCCTCCAATTCAGCCGCGGAGAGAGTGAAATGCGTAATTCTCTTGGGATGATTTGCCTCCTGATCGTGGCACTCAACATGGCAGGTTCTCTGACAGAAGCGGAAGCGGGCCAGACTGCTCCGGAGAACAACGCCCAAGGGACCCGTTCGGCCGAAGCAGCGGCCATCCCAAGATTCAACCCCCGGTGTGACGTCTTTGCGTCAAAGAATCTTGTCAGAAACGCCTCATTTGAATGCGGCGCGGAATCATGGTCTTCTCTCGGAAAACAGACGGGATGGGGAGGGGATCTGTCGGGCCTGTACGGCGATGTCGTGTCCGGCGAAGCATGGGACGGCACGCATTGCCTGAAGATCAGCATGGGTCCGGGCGCAACTCCTGTAACCTATTTCGACGTCTGGCCGCCGATTCACG
>CALDSM010000101.1 GCA_937923585.1 uncultured bacterium | reverse complement strand
GTTCAGACGTGTGCTCTTCCGATCTCCGCCGCACCGATGTGCACAACACGGGCAGCTTCTCTACGAACGAGCAGGCGACGGGCAACCCCTTCATGCCCGGCGCCATTGAAACCTGCTGCACCGTGGCGTGGGTCGCCTACAGCATCGAGACACTCAAGCTCACCGGCGATCCTGCCATCGCAGACGCGCTCGAACTGGCCTCGTGGAACGCCGTGCTGGGCCACGAGCATCCGAGCGGACGCTGGTGTACCTATGACACGCCCATGTCGGGCAAGCGCCTAGCCTCCGCGCATTCCATCGTCTTCCAGGCGCGCCCCGGCACGCCCGAACTCAACTGCTGCTCCGTCAACGGCCCGCGCGGCCTGGCCATGCTCAGCGAGTGGGCCGTGCTTGTCGGCCCGCCGCCGTCAGTGCGAGCGGAGCGCGGCAATCTCCTCGCCCAAGGGATCTACCTCAACTTCTACGGCCCGGGCACGACGGAAGCCAAACTGGATGACGGATCGGTCTGGCGTTTCGATGCGACCGGGCCTTTCCCCAAAGAGGGCGCGCTTCAGATCGCGGTGCATCCCGGCACGACGACAAAGAAGTCGCTCTTCCTGCGCATCCCCGGCTGGTCCAAGCAGACGACGGTGAGCGTGAACGGCGCGCCCAGTACCGCAGGCGTCCCGCCTACCACGGCAGGTACCGCAGGCGTCCCGCCTGCCACGCCGGGCACCTATCTCGAACTCAACCGCGAGTGGAAAGACGGCGATGTCGTCGCGATGGAGTTCGACATGGGCGTGCGCGCCCTGCGCGGCGACAAACACGTGAACTGGAAGACCTCGCTGTACCGCGGACCCATCCTGCTCGCCTATGACCAGATGTACAACGACTGCGACCCGGCCGACATCCCGGAACTCGATCTCGCGACACTGAAACTGGAACCGGTCACGCCGGGAGTGGGGCAATGGGAGCCCATCACCGCGCTGCATGCCGTCGGCGCCGATGGCAAGACGGTGACGCTGGTGGACTTTGCCACGGCGGGCGCGCACGGCACGCGCTATGAAAGCTGGCTGCCCGTGCGCAACGCGCCCGCCGCGCCGTTCAATCTGGAAGTCCCCGAACTGAACGCACGGCTGTCTCCGGAAGACCTCGCCTTCTCCTGGGGCGCCCTGCCCGAAGGCACGGAATATGAGCTGGTCATTGCGCGTGACCAAGAATTGAAGGACGTGGCGCACCGCGTCGGCGGGCTCAAAGAGGCGCGTGCCGTGGTCGGGAAGCTGCAGGCCAACGAAAGTGCAACATACTACTGGCAAGTAACGGCGCGTGAAGACAACCAAGAAACCAAAGCCTCAGACGGCCCGCGCGCGTTCACCATAGACCCGTCGCAGCCCAGCCGCACCAGGGGCGCCGTGCTCCGCGCGCCGTTGCACGGCACAGCCGCGCCGGAAGAGGGCAAAATCGCAGAGGAGCGCGACCTGACGCCCGCACCCGGCCCGGACGGCAGCGACAAGGGCGCGCTCGCGTTTAACGGCACCACCTCAAAGCTCGTCTACGAGGCCCCCGGATTTCCATTGCGCGCCTACACGCTCGCCGCATGGTTCCGCGCCGAAGGCGTGGACGCCGGCGACAAGCGCTGGCACGAGATCGCCTCCGCGTGGTATGCGGGTATGAACGACGCGCTGCGCGTGGCCGTGACAGGCGGCAAACTGGTGGCCCGCATCGAACAGCCCGGCGGCTCCTACCAGACACCCGGCGTGCCCGTGGAAGAGGGCGAGTGGGCGCACGCGGCGCTGGTGAAGGACGGCAAGTCCCTCCGCCTCTATGTCAACGGCAAAGAGACGGGTTCGGTGGCCGTGCCCGAGATGCTCACCTCCGACCCCAAGAAGATTGGCATCGGCTGCAATCCGTGCTTCGGCGACATTGAGGGCTTCCAGGGCGCGATCAGCAACGTGGTCTTCCTGCGCCAGGCCATGGGCGCGGACGAGATAGCGAAGATGGCGGAGACGAAGTAGCGGGTGAACGGCTCGGTTTTGAGTGCGGCGGCCATGCCGCCGCTTTCGCCCGGTCACAGGGGCCTGTCCCAAGAACGAAAAGCGGCGGCATGGCCACCGCACTCAAAGGAAAGAGCCTGGTCCGGGGCATATCAACCGAGAGAACGTCACGGGGTGGGCGTAAAGGCGAGCACGTCCACCCGCTCCACACCCCCGCCGCCAACCCGCGGCAGGTCTATGTGTTCAACCGCGGGGAAGACGGCCGTGTTTGATTTCCAGAAGGCCGCCATGGCGCGCACTTCCGGGGGAAGCGGTGAATCGTCCCGCAGCAAATCTTCGGGCATGACGACCAACCCCACGCGCTGCGCCTGAAGCCATTTCAACTGTGCGCCGCCCCCCATTTGCGCCACGACCCGCAACCCCTCCGGGTTGGCATACACGGGCACCTCGGCGAAATAGGCGCTGTCATCCAGCACCAGCACGCGCGCGCCGGGGACCCGGACCGCGCGGGTGTTGATTGCCGCCCAGGCCCCATAACGCGGGGCGCGCCGCGCCAGGTGGGCATCCCGCGTCTCTTGGCCCGACAACACGGGAATCTGGTCGCGGAAACGTACCGCGTGCAGTCCAAGGCCGAACAGGCATCCCGCCAGCAGCGCCGCAACCGCCGCGCCCCGCCAGCGGGGCAAACGCATGACGGCCGCGCCGCATACGGCCGTCATCAGGGCAAAGCAGGGCAATGCAGGCAGGGCACCGCGATGGGTAAACCAAAGTGCCGCGCCGCCCGCGACGGCCGGCAACGCCGCCATCCAAACGCGGCGGCCGCCTTCATTTCGGGCTTTGACGTGAAACAGAGCGAGATTCACGGCATGAGC
>CALDSM010000100.1 GCA_937923585.1 uncultured bacterium | reverse complement strand
CGAGATGTTTGATTCCGGCATTGATCTGCCGGGCCTGCTCCCAATGCCGCGTGGTGCGATCATCCCGGGCGCTAATCGCGCCGACCTTCGGTAACTCGGGGCGCCCCGGGGTGTAGTAGCAGAACCACAGCACGCCCTTGGCACCGTAGGTCAGCGTGGCGTAGACCTGCCAGCGCAACTGGTCCTCGGTTGGGTCAGTGTGCGGACCGTAGGGCATGGTGTTGAAGAAGTTCCAGAAGGGGACTCCCGCCGCCTGTGACTGCTCGCGCATCACGCCGAGGTTCACACAATAATTGTCCCGCCCGTCTTTCTGGTCCGGCTGAAATATCGGGTAATGGTCCATGCTGAGCACGTCAACACCCACCTCTTTCAGAAAGCGGGACACATACTCATCATAGGTGGCGGTGCCCAGTTGCTTCTCGCTCGCGTAGTTGGGAAAGATGTTGATGTACGCCAGCATGCCCGGCCGCGCCTGTTTCACCGCGTCCACCTGTTCCCGCAGGGCCGGGAAATCGGCCGCGCCCGGCTCGTCGCGCAGCGCATAACCCCAGCAGGCGGGGCCGGTCGGCAAATCTGCGGGCGCAACCCCGCCGCTGAACAGAACCGCCTTCAGGTCATATTTGTCGCAGAGCGCAAGCTGCCTTTCCATGGCCGCCTTGTCGGCTCCGGCGGATGAGCCGATGATCATGGTGAAATTGGCGTCGGCCAGTTCACGGTACCGTTCATCCGCCCGCGCATCCAGCGGCGGGTCCACCCAGAAGCCAATGGCAAACCGGTCCTGCACAAACCGGGAGGGTTTGGAGCCGGCATCGGCCGCGTAGGCTGCGCAGGATACCATCAGGATCATTGCACTGAGGACGACAACGGCAAACCTGCCGGGACTTGTAGATGCGGCGCTGTGGTTCATGTTCCTTCCTTTCGGGCGGTTGTGGCTGAGGTCCTATCGTAGCACAGGGAATTGCCGCCGGCGCACTTCGTACCGCCGGTTGGCAATCATTCGATTTCGATGCCCTGCAGCACGGCGTCGTTGGCACCCAGCGCGATTACGCGTACCGTGATCTTGTTCTGATTGTCGGGCGCAATGTCCTCCGCGCGAATATCTGCGGCCATTCCCGTCTGACCCGCGGCAGTGGCCGGGTCCCAGTTTTCGCGCACCGCTGCGCCGTTGACCTCAATGCGCATGGGCCTTTGGCCCGACTCCTTGAGCCAAAGCTCGGCGAATTTGAGGTGGACCGTGTACAGGCCGGGAGGCAGCGAAAAGGAGTAGCTGAAGGCTTTGCCGCTGCGGGCCGTTTGGTAGAGTGGCTGGTCGTACAGCGTGGGCGAAGCCTGGCTCACCGGTATCTCGGACTGGAGGGCGCTTCCGCCGTCGAACGCCGTGTCGGCGGTCCAAACAAAACTGTTCCAGTCAATGAAGTCCTTTTCGGCCCCGGCGTCTATGCGGACGGTAGGCCTTGTTTCGGGGAGCACCTCGATGGCCTTCACAAGCGCCTCATCGGTCTTCTGCATCGGCTCGAAGCCTCCCGTAAAGCGGAAAACGAGATTTCCCGCTTCGTTGGGAACCAGATGGTGGAAGACCCGATCATAGGCGCGGTTGGGACCGCGCACAGCCTGGCAGACATCAAGATTGTTTAGCACACGCCGTCCGTTGATGCTTAGGTTGAGGGGGCGTTCGAAAGACCATGCATATGTGGTTTCCGCGAACTTGAGCCGGACCGTGTATATCCCCGGCTTCACCGGGATGGCGTAGCTGAAATCACTTCCCGCGCGGCCGTGCTGATACAGTTCGACATCGTCAGCCGTAGGCGACGCGCCGGAAACCGATGTGTCCGTGGAAACCGCCGCCCCTCCGGTGAAGTGTGCGTCGCGGGACCAAACATTGCCCGTCCGGTCGGTGTAGTCCTTTTCTGTACCGCAAAGGATGCGGGTGCAGGTGCCTTCCGTCGGGGATTGCTCTGCCGCATAGACGATTCGCGGCATCCAGGCAAGGATGTCCGTGTCGGGCGATGTGCCGCGGTCAAGCACGAACCGAAGCGTCTCGCCTGCGGCGACATCAAGCCTGAAATCATGCGTGACACCCCGAAGGCTGTTGAGGGGCACCTCGGCCCATCCCTGTTCGGGCCAAACCTGCTTATCGCCGTGGAGAATGCGGACGCGCAGCGGCCCGCCCATCGCCTGCCGGTAACACTCCTTCATCGCCCGTCCCATGACACGCACCGTTCCAGCGGTGGGTGCGGTCCAGGCGCGCACGCAGGCCACTTCAGGGGACGCCTGCTGCCAGCCCCGGCCCACTCTCGCCTGACCCGGTCCCTCCCAGTAGCCTTCCACCCCTCCCGGTTGGTTGGGCGTGCCGCCTGTGTCGCCCGCGGGACTCTTGGCGGGCGGCACCCAGGCCATCTCCGTGAACGTGGCTCCGTCCGGGGTGGTCTCTGCACGCCATCCATCACGGCCTGCCTGCGCAAAATGCCCACCCAGTGCCGCGTAAACGGTTGGATTGTCCGTCAGCAGTCCAGCGGAGGTCCACCCGCTGGACTGTTTGCCATTGTCGGCCACGGCCCGGACGGCATACCGGGCATTGGCACTCCAACCGGGAGCGTGGTCAAAATAATAGGTCCCGACGCTGGCCTTGCCGATGACCTCCTCATTGCGCCGGACTTCATAGTAGCTAATCCATCCGTCGCTCCCGGATGATGCCCAGTAGAGCCCAATTCCGATGTGGCCGAGGTTGGTTTCGCATCGGGCAAAGGCCTGTCCCGGCGCGCCGGGAGCCGCCGAACTCTGCCCGGTTCCGGGTAGATCCGGCAGGCCCAGGTAAATCAACTCGCCCGGTGCGGGGTCTTTGAG
>CALDSM010000099.1 GCA_937923585.1 uncultured bacterium | reverse complement strand
GCGTTCCAGTAATTCGGTCAGGCGGGCGCGGGGCAGGCGGCGCAGTTGGTCCTGCTCCGGCCCCTCCGCCCGCAGATACCATCCCGGCACCATGGAGAGCATGCCGGGGCCGGTCTCCGGATTGTATTTGGCGCCGGGCTGAAGCAGCGCCTCCAGCAGGTCCAGCCACTTGTCCGGCAGTTCGAGATAGGAAAAGTAGTGGTTGGTCTGCGGGCCGCGCCCCATGTCCGACAGGTAATTGACGTCGGCAAACCGTTGAATTTCAAACTCGTGCGCATAGCGGCTGCCCCCGCAGCAGGTGTGGAAGGAGCACCGCGGATTCGTGTCGAGGAAGCGCGCTATCTGACCGCGCACCGCACTTTCGTTCTTGGGACCGAAACGCCCAAAACCGTCGGTGCGCCACTGGAAGTTCCCCCACGAACCGACTTTGGTGTCCAGCAGTCCCGCCGACGGGCGGCCCGCCATCCACAGCAGCCAGGTCATGTCCATCTTGCCCAGATACCGCAACGTCTCGGCAAAGTCCGGACCCTCATGGGTGGGCGAGAAGACTACGGCATAGGAGTCTTCAATGGGCCAGCCCGGATATTTCGACCACCCGGCGTCGTCCCAGAGCATCTCCATGCCCATCGTGCGCATCAGGTCGGCGTTCATGTCGAGCCCGGCCAGGCGCGCGGCAAACTGTTCCTGCAGGTTGCGCGAGCAGAAGAACCACGGCGTGACCCATTTCGTCCGGGCGTAGTAGTCGCTGTTTGTGTAGTCCCAGAGGTACTGGTATTGCCAGTCATAGACGCGGCGGCCCATGTCATCCAAGTCACCGTCGAACACACCGAGGGTCACGAGCGGCAGTTTGAGCCGTTCCGCAGCCGTCAGCGCGTAATTTGCCAGTGCGGGGAAACTCGCGGTCACCGCCCCCTGTCCGGCGGCGCAGTCCACACCAAGCGTCCAGGTGCCCAGCGATTCCAGTGTGACAAACAACCCGTCGCCCGGTGCAGCCCCGCGCGTGAGCGCCATCCAGGGCACATAGTTGTCCGTTCGGTCACCCAGGAGCGTGCGGTGATAGGTCTCCCCGACTTTGGCGCTCTCCAGTTGGCCCTGGTTTGGCCTGCTAGTCCCACCGCACATCCAATAGTGGGTCACACCGGTCATGTCGGTCCCGTTCAGCCCGAGGCGCAGCGCGGTTGGCGATTCCAGATTCACCGGCGAAGCTGTCGTGTTCTCCAGTTCAACCCACTGGCGCAGTATGGAAGTGCCCGGATAGGCCTGAACGTACAGATGCGCGCGCAGCCCCTCCCGGTTCAGGGTGATTTCCAACTGAACCGCGGGACGGCCCCCCACCGCCACCTGCGAGACGTTGCCGGACGCCGCCGTCCAGTCATTTTGCCCCTTGGGCACCATGCCGGATTGGGCTGTGCTCTCGGTGATGCGAAACAGGTCAAGGCGGACGCTGGCGGAATGGCCGGTATTCTCCGCCGTGCCCGAGACGGTCACGGTGCCGTCCTTGGGCGCCTTCCACACCCGGACCAGTTCATACGCGTTGACCATCCGGAACGCGGTTGCGCCAAGGCGCGGACACTCCGCCGGCGCCCGGTAGCCGCTGGGCACGCGGGCCTTTTGCTGGTCCGGCGGGGTCGGTGGCAGTAATTCGCCCAGGAGGTCCATCGCGCCCGTGCCCGGCGCATGCGTGTAGTAGAACCATACAGGACCCTGGTCAAGCGCCGCGTCATCGGCGGAACTGTGTTTGGTGCCGTCCCCATAGTCAACCGTGGTGGCCCAGTTCACCGTGGCGCCCGCATCGTCCGCACCCGTCGTTACGCCGAATCCCAGCAGGTCACCCTGCTTCACATCGAAACGGAGACCTGCCGCGGCCGTGTCTGTGGTCTCGCCCGCGGCCAGCGGCGTTGACCAGACCGGGTTCAGCGCGAACGCACCCGAGGACAGGGCCTCCACACCAAAGGTTGGCGACGATGATGCATACTCCCGGACCGGCGTTGTCAGACTGTTCTGGAGACTTTCAAGCAGCAGTTGGCCGTCCTTGAAGACGTAGGTCATCTGTACCGCCGGGGTGCCGATCACCCAGGCCTGGTGCTCCGCGTCTGTCCGTGCGAATGCGTCGCCCTCCCGGAGGTCTGTCGCGGCCATGCAGGACATGGCGACCAGACAGGACACAGCAACACTCAGCCAGAAAGGTTTGCTCATGATGTTTGCTCCAAAGGTTCTCCCGACACAAGGAATCCTATCACAGCCTTGCGCAGGGAACACACGGCGCGGCCATGCCCGTACCTGCCACAACCAGGCAGTGCGCATCTTTTTGAGTGCGGCGGCCATGCCGCCGCTTTTCTTCCCGCAGGCCATGCCTGCGGGATCGGGAACGCCGGGGCATGGCCCCGGCGAAGAAAAGCGGCGGCATGGCCGCCGCACTCAAAAGAAAACAAAGAACCCCGGCGCGCTTGGGCGCGCCGGGGTGAAGCAACCTTGTTGTGGCATGGTCTCCGGACCATGCCACTCTTCCGACCGAAGGTCTCCTCTTCTCCGGATCATCTGCGCGATATTGACTCTGTCACCAGAAGCGGGAAGAGCGAAGCAGTATCCGTCGCTTTCTTTTTTCTGTCCTTCGCCCTTCGTACTTTGCCCTTCAAAGAGAAGACCTTCGGTCAGAAGGTCGTGGCGTGGTCTGGAAACCACGCCACAACCGAGCACAGGTTTCGGAGAAAATCAAGCCCCCCTGCGGCCGCGTCGGGAATCAGAACGGAAGGAACGGCGGCCTCTTTTTTTGACTGCGGTGGCCATGCCGCCGCTTTGGCTGGGCGCACGGATAGGGGCGCCGGATGTAAAACAAACGAAGAGGAGACCTTCGGTCAGAAGAGTGGCGTGGTCTGGAAACCACGCCACAACCGAGCCCCTGGTTCGCCCCTTTCAGGGACGGGGTACGACATCTCTTTTCCACGGGTTCCGCTGCGCTCCACCCGTGGCTACTATTGTTTGCCCCCTTGCGGGGGCAGGGCACAGCGGCGGCAGTGTGCTTCCTGGGCACGCCAATCTCTGATTGGCTCTTCCGTTTCAAACCGGCCAATCGGAGATTGGCGTGCCCAGGGAAAGCGGCGGCGTGGTCACCGCAATCAAAATCCGGACAGGAGCGAAAGCGGCGTCGTTGCCACGCCAGAGGCGGACAAGCCGCCGCAGTCCATATAGTCCCGGCTATACGAGGTCTTCTACGGGTTCTTAATCTCACAGATGACGCGAAAGCCCACGTCATGCACGGCCTGCGAGGCCTCATAGTGATTGCGGAACGAGGCGCGGGTGCGGCGGGGACAATCCAACCAGGAACCGCCGCGAACCACTTTGCGCGTGCCCGTGCCTGTGTCCTCCGCCAGTGGCCGGTAGTCGGAACGGGTCCACTCGGCCACGTTGCCGTGCATGTCGCAGAGCCCCCAGGGATTGGGCGCAAAGGTGCCCACCGGTGCGGACACGCGCCAGCGGTCGTCGAACCGGGTGTCCGCCGGTCGCCAGGGCGGCAGCGCTTGCGGCACGTGCGGATAGTAGACCGTGTGGTGGGTGGCATCGGAGACATTGGCGAAACGGCTGAAATCGTCGTCCAGTGTGCCATACCAAAGGGGCGTGGCGGTGCCTGCCCGGCAGGCGTATTCCCATTGCGCCTCCGTGGGCAGCGCAAAGGTGTCCCCCGTCTTTGCCGAAAGCCATGCACAGAAGGCCGTCGCCTGTTCCCACGAAACCCGAACCACGGGCTGTTCGGGACGGTCGAGCGTGAAACCGCGCTCATCGTCGCCGAACTGATACTGCTCCCCCGTCTCCAGTCCGCTGTCATGGGCGGGATCGAAACACCGGTATTGCCGGTTGCTCACCTCGACGCGCCCCATGAAAAAAGGCTTCTCGATTGTTTCGGCGTGTTCGGGCCGCTCGTTCGGATAGCCGTCGTCCGCGCCCATGACAAAGGTTCCGGGTTCCATCCGGACCAATTCCATGGTCACACCGTCCGCAAGGTCCACCCGCAGGACGGGTATGTCCTCTCGGGGCGTCGGGGGAACGGTCGGCCCGGACACCGTGCCGGTGGCCGCTGCGGCTTCAACGGCCGGAGTCGCCTGCTGTTCAAGCACCGCAGCGGGCAGAATCGGTTCGGGGTCTTCGTCAAACCCCGCGTGGCGACGGTTCAGGTCACGCCGGCGCTCAGCGCCATGCAGCGCGGCGGCAAGTTTCGTTGGGTCATAGGCAACCACCTCACGCCATGTGCCGTGGAACGGCGCGTTCAGATCAATCCAGGTTATCAGGCGGTCCCATGCCTCCGCGTTCAGATGCACGCCGTAATGGCCGTCGCGCAGGATCTGGACCAGCGTGCTCGTGTCCGCGTGGAACGCGCGCGGCGGCAGCAGATGCGCGTCGCTTTCCAGCGTTGGTGTGTGCAACCAGCGGTGCAGCTCGACGTAGGACGGCGTGAAATGCGTCTGAAACGCTGAGGGAACGCGCTCCACCGGTCTGGCGGTAAGGTCAAAAGCCGCCGCCTGCCCGCTTGCCGGCGCGTTGCCGTGGTGGCAACCGACGCAGTAGGCGTCGAGCACCGGCTGCACCTCGCGCTCAAACGAGAAGCCGCGTGCCGGGCCATACCAGGACTTTATAGCGGAAGGTTAGCGGCGGAAGGCCGCCGGCATGAGCGCCGATGTCCCCGCCATGTTTTGTTTCTCGTGGCAACCGACGCAGGAAAGCGTCTCACCGGGCATGGCGGTCATCCAACTGCGCATCAGCGCCAGCGCCTTTCCCTCTGCGTCCAGCGGTTGGAGCGACACCGGTGTGCAGGCGGGCACGCGGAAGTTGGCCGAGCCGTCCGGCTCCACCGGCACGGTGCCGAGGATGCGCTTCACATCCCAGGGACCGTCAAACCCGACCCGATCCGGCTCCCCGCCCATCCCGTGGAATGTGAAGTCGTAACTCACGAGCCGCAGCGCTTTAACCGCGCCGCGCGGCACGCCCGCCAGTCCGGGGCCTTGGTAAACATCCGCCAGCAGAACCGTTGCTTCCGTCTGGGCCGGGTCGGTCCCATCGGGAATGCAGGGCGGACGGGATATCTTGCGCAGGGGTGTCGGTTCCAGCATTGCATAGCCCGGTTCCTCGCGGAGCAGCACGAAGTTGTCAAACACGTCCACGAGATAGACGCCCCAAAGGGCGTTCTTCGTCGGCTTGCACGACACCAGGAAATACTTGTCGCTTAGCGGGCAAGGGTGAAGGAAGCGCGGCCAGCTCGCCCCTATCAACCCGTCGAGGATGACCGGCTCCACCTTCTCCCCCCAGCCGGGAATTCGTTGCACCGCGCCGTCCGCCTCATGTCGTCCGAGCGCAGGGTCCAGAATGACCAGTTCACCCTGGCGCGGCGCGTCATGATGTCCGCCGACCACCGTCACCACCTTTGTCGGGTGGCCGGGAATGGGCCGGGCATAGAACATCGCCGTCGGCCAGAACGAGTTGCTGCCATAGTACTCGGCCTGCCCGGT
Organism: uncultured bacterium; assembly: GCA_937923585.1. Lineage (GTDB taxonomy): Bacteria > Hydrogenedentota > Hydrogenedentia > Hydrogenedentales > CAITNO01 > CAITNO01. Next base: position 58 of record CALDSM010000099.1, on the reverse strand, counting down.
GCCGTCCGGATTCGCATGAAAGAGCAGCCGCGTGAAGGTGTGGGCAATGTCGGCGTAT
>CALDSM010000098.1 GCA_937923585.1 uncultured bacterium | reverse complement strand
AGTAGCCCACGCTGTAGAAGGCACCCCCGTGGCCGCGCACGCGCCACAGCCAGAAATCAGGCTCGTAGACCCCCTGCACCGCCGACCAGTTGTTCCCATCCTCCGTGGAGGCAAAATGCGAGCGAAGCCGTCCGCGTCCCGGCACGCCGCTGTCCTTGGCATGCGCCAGGTCCCACACGCCGAAAAACACGTAAAGCGTCTTGTCGGTGACGGCAAAATGGGGGTCGCGGTCATCGCCCAGCGTGTCCAGGGTGACGCAGGGCTCCCAGGTCTTCAGGTCGGCGCTGCGCATCACGCGAATCTCACCGTCCATGGACAGGTGGGAAGCGCCATGGCGGAAGCAAAGATAGTAGGCGTCGTGCCACCGGGCAAGGTCGGTGAAGGCGTTGTGCCTGCCGTCACCATAGGCCTTGGCGTGCCAGGTGAGGGTGGTTTCAGCCTGGGCAAAGGCAGCGAGTGCAAGCAGGGCTGGGAGGAACAAGCACTTCTTCATGGGATCAGGCTCCGTTTTCGGGACATGGGGCGAATGTAACCTATGGGACGAATGGGACGCATGCGAACTGGCACAACCAGCAGCCTTAAAAAGACTTACGAACGCGGTGTACGAGAATAGAAGAGGCGTGCGGCCTCTTACTTTTACAGACTCCCGGCGCTGAAGGAATGCGGCAAGATGCCGCATCTACGTTGTTTTCCCGGACTTGACTTAAGTCAAGGATCATTCTTTTGTTCTCGGGCATACTTTGTCCATGAACGACGGCGGTAACGCCGGAAAGGAAACCGGACATGGCCATCAGAAACATCATACGGATTGACGAGGACCTGTGCAACGGCTGCGGCAACTGCGTAACCGGCTGCCATGAGGGCGCGCTGGAAATCATTGACGGCAAGGCCCGTCTGGTGCGCGAGAGCTTTTGCGACGGTCTGGGTGCCTGCATCGGCACCTGCCCGACCGGCGCGCTGACCATCGAGAAGCGCGAGGCGAACGAGTTCGACGAGGCGGCGGTGGCGGTGGCCATGGCGGCGGCAGCCGCGCCCAAGCCCGTTCCGGCCCATGCCCATGCGCATGGCGGCGGGTGCCCCGGATCGGCGGCCCGCACGATCACACAGCCGGCGGGGACGCCGGCGCTCCCAGTGGCGCACGGCGGCGGGTGCCCCGGCTCGATGCAGCGGCAGTTTGCGAAGCCGGCCGCGGCGGAGCAGCCGCAGGGTGCGATTCCCTCGCAATTGGCCCAGTGGCCCATCCAGTTGCATTTGATTCATCCGCTTGCGCCGCAGTTCCAGGGGGGGCACCTGCTGGTGGCCGCCGACTGCACCGCCTTCGCGTTCGGCGCGTTCCATCCGGAACTTCTCAAGGGCAAGGCACTGGTCATTGCCTGCCCGAAACTTGACGACGACCAGGGCTATCTGGAAAAGTTGATTGACCTGTTCACCCACGCCAAGCCCGCCAGTGTCACCGTGGCGCGGATGGAGGTGCCCTGCTGCGGGGGGCTGGTCCGGCTGGTCGTGGAAGCCCGTGACCGGGCCGAATCAACGCTCAAGATTGAAGAAATGATTGTCGGTGTCGAGGGCGGCATCGTCGGAAATAGAACACTCTAGGAATTTGTCTTGTTAAACGTGGGACGCGCGTGCGTGCTGCGAAGTGAACCAAGGGAACCGAAACAAACTGTCAGGAGAGAGAGAAATGGGTATGTACTGCTTCCAGTGCGAACAGACGGCCAAAGGCACCGGCTGCAACGCGTACGGCGTGTGCGGCAAGGACCCCGAGACGGCGGCGTTGCAGGATTTGCTGAACTATGCGGCCAAGGGCATCTCCCAGTACGCGCACCGCGCGGGAAAACTGGGCGCGACAGACCGCAAGATTGACCGGTTTGTCATTGAGGCGCTGTTCACCACGGTGACCAACGTCAATTTTGACGCCGATTCGCTGGTGGGGTTGATCCGCAGCGCCGATGCCGTGCGCGCACGCGCCAAACACCTGTATGAGCAGGCCTGCGCCGCAAAGGGCGTGACACCCGAAGCCCCGGCCGGTCCGGCGCAGTTCGCCTTTGCCGCCACGCGCGAGGAACTGGTCCGCCAGGGCGAGAAAGTCGGCATCGAGGAGCGCCTCCAGCGTTTCGGCTCCGACGCAGGCGGATTGCAGGAACTGGCCTATTACGGGCTCAAGGGCATGGCCGCCTATGCCGAGCACGCAGCGGTGCTCGACGTGGAGGACGACGGGGTGTACTCATTCGTGCATGAGACCCTCGACTTCCTCGCGTCCGACCCGGGCGACGTGAACGCGCTGGTCGGCTGCGCGCTGAAGGTGGGCGAAGTGAACCTGAAGGTGATGGAGCTGCTGGACGCGGCGAACACCGGCCGCTACGGCCATCCCGAGCCGACGCAGGTGCGCGTCACGCCGCTCAAGGGCAAGTGCATCCTGGTCTCCGGCCATGACCTGCGCGACCTGGACCTGCTGCTCCAGCAGACCGAGGGCAAGGGCATCAACGTCTACACGCACGGCGAAATGCTGCCGTGCCTGGCCTATCCGGGGCTGAAGAAGTACAAGCACCTCGTCGGCAACTACGGCGGCGCCTGGCAGGACCAGGCCAAAGAGTTTGACGCCTTCCCCGGCGCGATCCTCATGACCACCAACTGCATCCAGAAGCCGCGCGCGGGCTACTCGGGCCGCATCTTCACGTCCGGTCTGGTGCAGTGGCCCGGCGTGACGCACATTTCGGACCATGATTTCGCGCCCGTCATCGAGGCAGCGCTGGCCGCCCCCGGCTTCGCCGAGGACGCCGACCCGCAGACGATCACCATCGGCTTCGCGCGCAACACCGTCATGAGCGTGGCGGGACAGGTCATTGACGCGGTGAAGGCCGGCAAGATCAAGCGCTTCTTCCTGATCGGCGGCTGCGACGGGGCAAAGCCGGGCCGCGACTACTACACCGACTTCGCCACCTCGGTGCCCAAAGACTGCGTCATTCTGACGCTCGCCTGCGGCAAGTACCGCTTCAACAAACTGGACTTCGGCGACATCGGCGGCATTCCGCGCCTGCTCGACGTGGGCCAGTGCAACGACGCCTATTCGGCCATCCAGATTGCGGTCGCGCTCGCCGGCGCGTTCGAGTGCGGCGTCAACGACCTGCCGCTGTCGTTCATCCTGAGCTGGTACGAGCAGAAGGCCGTGGTCATCCTGCTTACGCTGCTGCACCTCGGCATCAAGAACATGCGCATCGGACCGTCGCTGCCCGCGTTCATCGGGCCCAACGTGCTCAACGTGCTGGTGGAGAAGTTCGGCCTGACGCCCATCACGACGCCCGAACAGGATCTCGCGACGATCCTCGGAT
>CALDSM010000097.1 GCA_937923585.1 uncultured bacterium | reverse complement strand
CGCTCCGGCGTGCGGGAGATCGGCCCATGCCGCAAATTACCGTGAACGAGCAGAAGATGACGGTTCATCCGGAAATCCGGCTGTTTGAACTGCGGGACAAGCTGAAGCCGGGTGCCGACGTGCTGGTGCGCAACGGTGCGCCCGTCGGGGAGGATTGTGTGCTGGAAGAGGGCGACACGGTCGTGTTCATCCGCCGCGGCGAAATGCCGACCCCGTCCGACCTGGAGGCGCAAATGGCCGCGCGCCACACCCCCGGCGTGCATGCCCGGCTCAAAACCGCCGTGGTGGGCGTTGCCGGCCTGGGCGGGCTGGGTTCGACCGTCGCCGTGGCCCTGGCGCGCACCGGCGTGGGCAGGCTGATCCTGGCCGATTTCGACGTGGTGGAGCCCAGTAATCTCAACCGCCAGCAGTATTTCGTCAGCCACATCGGCCGGCCCAAGACGGAGGCGCTCAATGATGTGCTGGGCCAGGTCAATCCCTGTGTGCGCGTGGACCGGCACAACGTCCGCTTGACGCATGAAAACGTGCCCCAGGTGTTCCGCGAGGCGCAGGTGCTGGTCGAGGCCTTCGACGTGGCCGAGGCCAAGGCGATGCTCGTCGAGTCCTTTCTCGGGGCCTATCCGGACAGGCAGGTCGTTGCCGCCTCGGGCATGGCCGGTCACGGACCGGGCAACTCCGTGCGTGTGCGCCGCATGGGCCGTGGCTTCGTCCTCGTGGGCGACCTCACCACCGCCGCGGCGCCCGGCATGGGGCTGATGGCCCCGCGCGTTGGCATCGCCGCCTGCCAGCAGGCCAACGCCGTCCTGCGCATCCTCCTCGGTGAGGACCCGGTCGAATGAATCGCCTACTGGGAGCGCCGGCATCCCTGCCGGCTTCTTCGGCTTTCACCCACGCTAAAACCCTCAAAGCCCGCGCCGCCGAACTCGGCTTCGACGCCTGCGGCGTCGCGCCCGTATCCGTCGAGGCTGATGACGGCTTCGACGCGTGGCTCGACGCGGGCTTTCACGCCGGCATGCACTGGATGGCCCGCACCCGCGATCTGCGCCAACAGGTCGCCCTCAAACTCCCCGGCGTTCAGTCCGTCGTGGTGGTCGCCCGAAACTACTGGACACCCCGGCCCGAAGCACCGCCCGGCACGGGCCGCGTGTCCTGCTACGCCTGGGGCCGCGACTACCACCGCGCGCTCATCAAGCCCCTGCGCCAACTGGCCGCTTTTCTCGACGGACTCGAACCCGGCGCGCAAAGTTACGCCAGTATAGACAGTGGGCCCGTGCGCGAGCGCCCCTGGGCCGCGCGCGCGGGCGTCGGCTGGGTCGGCAAGCACAGCCTCCTCATCCACCCCGAACTCGGCACCTGGATCTTCCTCGGTACCGTGCTCACCACGGTGGCGTTGGCCCCGGACACGCCCGTGCCGGATGGCTGCGGCGAATGCCGTGCCTGCATGGACGCCTGCCCCACGGGCGCCATCGTGGCACCGCGCACCGTGGATTCGCGCAAGTGCATCGCCTATCACACCATCGAGAACAAATCTGAAATCCCCGCCAGCGTCGCGGAACAGATGGACACCCAGGTCTTCGGCTGCGACCTCTGCCAGCAGGCCTGCCCATGGAACCGCGCCCCGCGCGCGACCGGCTGCGCCGATTTCCTGCCCCGGCCCAACGTTGCCAATCCGCCCCTGGACCAACTCATCGCCGCCGATCCCGCATGGTTCGACGCCACCTTCAATGGCACCCCCGTCCGTCGCGCAGCCCTGCAAGGCATGCGCCGCAACGCCAAGATTGCCTCAAGAAACAGGAAGGGCGAAAGCCTCTGACATTATGGACAGGGTGGACTCCGTGAACTTGGTGGATGCGGGTCGCTGGGGGTTGTTTGACGGTGGGGCTGGCCTTTGGGTGCCCGTCTCGCGCGGCAACCGCCGCCTGCCTGCCGAAGCGTTGGCGAAATCGCCGGGCACGGGTATATCTGTAGAGTGAGGATAGACTCTGTCCATCCTGTTTATCCATGTCAAGAATTTTCTGGTATATTGACCTGTCGCGAGAAGGTGGAAAACGGCCATTGGGAGTAGCCGTCTATGCTTCGGTCGTTCGAGAAGTCGGTTGTACTGGGGATGCTCTGCTGGGTCCTGCTGTCCGGCGCGATTGCGTGCGGACAGGTGGACACGGTGACCGAACCCGAGAAACGCCTCTTCCTCGGCACTCCCATTCGGCTTGCATATTTGCAGGGGGAGAACTTGGCGCTGATGATCAACGGCGGCGGCGTGTATGCGTTTGATGTGGCGACCGGTGCCCAGCGCTGGCACCGTTATCTGGTCTCGCGTCAGGGAGGCGCCGGTGCGGATTTCGGAAAACGGCAGGTGCTGTGCTGGTCCGGGCAGGGTGTCTTTCTGCTGGATGCGGTGACCGGAAAGGAAACCTGGTGGCGGCGCAATAACCAGTGTGGCGGCCTCTCTTACGCCCGCCTGTCCCCGGATGAAAGCCGTGTCGTTGTCGTGTGCGGGCAGGGCGTTCTGCTCTACAGCGTGGCCGACGGAACACAGCGCGTGTTGCCCCAGTTGCGCGATTTCTATTGCTGGCTCCCAGACGGCCGAAACATGTTGTTCTCTGACATATCCTGGAGCCGGGACAAGACAACCCGAAAATGGCAGACCATGGACATCGAGACGGGCCGGATAACGCTGTGCCGGGAGGAGCCCGGTTCCTGGTATGACCCCGC
>CALDSM010000096.1 GCA_937923585.1 uncultured bacterium | reverse complement strand
CGACCACCGAGATCTACACTCTTTCCCTACACGACGCTCTTCCGATCTGTATGGCCCGGAAGAAACGATCATGTCCGCCCTGCGCGGCGCGTCGCGCGCGTACCACAAGGACCGGTTCGGTTCGCTGCACGCCATGCAGTGGGGCTCCTTTCCGTTCACCGACCCGAAGCACGCGCTGCGCCACTACCTGTCGCTGGCGGTGGCCTACATGCACGGCTCGTCACACATGAACACGGAAGACGGGCTGTGGACGGACGAGTTTGCGAACGACCGTTTCAGCGAGGCGGGCAAGGCGCATGCCGCATCGCAGCACAAGATGCTTGACTATATCGAGACGCACGAGCGGCGCGGTGAACTGGCCACCGACATTGCCGTCATTCAGGGTCGCAACGACGGGTGGAAATCGTTCGGGCGCGGTCCTGTATGGTCGCAGAAGGGCGAAAAATGGGCTTTCAACAAGGCGTGCGAGAGTTTCGACCTGTTGAAGGTCTTCTATCCACAGAACACGATTGACGGCTGCGGGCCGGACGATTGGTTTACCTCCACCCCCTACGGCGCGGCGGACCTGTTGCCGATAGAGGCGGACCAGTCAGTGCTCAACCGCTACAAGGTGATTCTCTTTCTCGGCTGGAATACCTACGACGCGGACGACTTCGCGCGGCTGATTGAATTCGTGAAGCGGGGCGGCACGCTCATCCTGTCCGCCGCCCATCTCAATGCCGAACTGGCCCCGGACAAGCCGCCGATGCTTCCGAAGGATGATCGGGTCATTCAGCGGCTGCTGGGCGAGATATACCGCGACTGCACACAGAAGCTTGTCGTGAGTTTGGGCACCGGCAAGGTGATCTATTTCCCGCAGCCGGTGTATCCCATAGACAAGGCCATCGCCGGCGATTACCGGCAGGCCATGGTGGAGGCGGCAAAGGCAACCAACGCGGACCAGGCCGAGCGGGGCTGGATTGTGCCCGACAGCCCTATCGGCTTTACCGCATGGGACGATGACAGCCGCCGCACGCTGTATCTGCTGAACGTAGACTGGAAGAGCGCGGACGAATCCCATGAAGCGGTGTTCAAGTTTGGCCCGTCCAGTTTCACCGTCACCGCGCGACGCGGCGCGCTGGAGACGATTCACTGCACCGAAGGTTTGGCGGTCATGCCCGGCAACAACACGACCGACGTGTTCGACATCGCCAAGGAAGGCGACGGTTGGCGTGTCAAGGTGCAGACCACCGAAGCGGATGAACTGCGCATCTTCAACGCCGCCACCGGGAAAGACGAAGAGAAGACGTTGACCGGGCCGGGCATCCATGAATTTAATGTAAACTGAACCGTTCCGTCATTCCCGCGAAAGCGGGAATCCAGTCGCCTTGAGGGCGCCGTCTCCACGCGGCTGTGCTGGATCCCCGCTTTCGCGGGGATGACGGAATGTGCAGAACGCCGGAGATAAATTAATGCCCCGAAAACTGAACGTTGGCCTGGTGACGCTGGGCTGCGACAAGAACACGGTGGACATGGAATACATCGCGGGGCTGCTGGCCCGCGGGGGGTGCGCCACGGTGCCGTTAAACCCCGGCGAAGACGGGGGAGGGGCGGTGTTCGACGCGGTCGTGGTGCTGACCTGCGGCTTCATCGCAGACGCCAAGGAACAGTCCGTGGAGTCTGTGGTGGAATGGGCGGAGCGCAAGAAGCAGACCGGCATGCCGCGGCGGCTTTATGTCGCGGGATGCCTGGCGCAGCGCCATGGCGTTGAACTCTTTGGCGCGGTTCCCGAGATTGACGGCATGCTCGGTGTCGGCCAGATGTCCCGCATCGCCGACATGGTGCGGGAGGCGGATGCGGAGCGCCACCTGGAAGTCGCGGCGAGTCCGCGCACGGACATCGCCGCCGTGATGCCGCGCCGCCGCATCGAGACGGGCGTCCACGCCTACCTCAAGATAGCGGACGGCTGCAACCACAGCTGTGCTTTCTGCGCGATTCCCGCGATGAAGGGGCCTTACATCAGCGTGCCCCGCGAAATTCTCGTCGAGGAGGCCCGGCAACTGTTGCGTTCCGGCGTGAGGGAACTCAACCTCGTCGCACAGGACATCACCGTCTACGGACATGACCTGTACGACGCGTACCGCCTGCCCGACCTGCTCGGCGAACTCTGCGCGCTCAAGGGGGACTTTCGCGTGCGCTGTCTGTACGCCTACCCCGGCGGCATCAACCGGTCCCTGCTTGATGCCATGGCGAGCCTGCCGAAGGTGGCGCGGTATCTGGACATGCCGATTCAGCACACGGACCCCGGCGTGCTCAGGGCCATGCGCCGTCCCGCCGCCAGCGCGGACATCCCCGCGCTGGTCCAACGCATCCGCCGCGCCCTGCCCGGCGTGGCGCTGCGCACCACGGTCCTGGTCGGTTTTCCCGGCGAAAGCTCGGCAGCGTTTCGCGGCCTTATGCGCGATCTGCGCAACACCGCCTTCGAATGGC
>CALDSM010000095.1 GCA_937923585.1 uncultured bacterium | reverse complement strand
CCGCACCTGGTCCTCTCCTGGTGTCAGCATCAGGCTGCGCTGCCAGCTGTAGAGCTTCGCGGCGGCGGGGTAGGCGTGGGCGATGCCCATCGTCATGATCCAGTAGCCCTCGCCCCTCAGTTCCGGCGGCTCGGGCGCGCGGCGCGCGGCGTTCTGCTCCACGCCTTCGATGGCGGGCACGCTGTGCGCTTCCGCGCCCGGAAGGCCGCAGTCGACCAGCACGGGCTTGCCGCGGTCACGGTCTTTGACGGCAAACAGCGCCTCCAGCGCCGTTTCCGAAAAGGGGTTCACAGCCAGCCCATACACGGTTTCCGTTGGACAGGCAACAACCTCGTCGCGGCGCAGGGCCTCCACGGCCCGGGCAAGTCCGGACGCGTCGGGCGGCACGGTTATCATGCCAGAGACTCCAAATACGCCCGAATCTTGGCCAGTGCCCTCCCCCGATGACTGAACCCGTGTTTCTCCGCGGGGTCCATCTCGCCGAAGGTCCGGTCATGGCCCAGCGGAACGAAAAGAGGGTCATAGCCAAAGCCGCCGGTACCGAACGGTTCCATGCTGATATGCCCCTCAACGGTCCCCTCTTCCAGATGAACGGCATGACCCGGACGAAAGAGCGCCGCGTGGCAGACGAACCGCGCAGTGCGCTCGTGCCACATGAATTCCTCAAGCGCCGCCAACAACTTGGCGCTGTTGTCGCCATCGGTTGCTCCCGGACCCGCGTACCGCGCCGAATATATCCCCGGGGCGCCGCCCAGCGCGTCCACAACCAGGCCGGAATCATCGGCGAGACAGGCCACGTTGAAGGCCTCACCGTAATAGCGGGCCTTCAATACGGCATTTTCCTCAAAGGATCTCCCCGTCTCTTCCGGTTCGGGAACGGCCGGATAGTCATGCAGGTTTCGGACTTCCCAAGGCAGTCCCTGAAGCAACAGGCTCAGTTCGGCCGCCTTCTTTCGGTTTGCCGAACCAACGAGAAGCGCCTCACCCATTGGCCAGAACCTCCTGTTGCAGACGAATCAGGGACCGCACCCCGCCTGTGGCGAGGTCAAGAAGCTGGTCAAGAACCGGGCGGCCAAAGGGGGAGCCCTCCGCACAGCCCTGCACCTCGATGAACCGATCCCGTTCATCCATGACAATGTTCAGGTCAACCTCCGCACGCACGTCCTCGTCGTAGTCCAGATCCAGCAGGGGAATGCCGTCCACCAAACCCACGCTGACGGCGGCACAGCCGCCCTTGAGCGGTGACTTTGCGAGATAGCCTGCCTTGACAGAACTGTCAAGGGCATCATGAAGCGCCAGCCATGCCCCGGTGATCGCCGCAGTGCGCGTGCCGCCGTCGGCCTGGATGACGTCGCAGTCTATGGTCACCTGGCACTCGCCCAGTCCGTGAAGGTCCGTTGCCGCACGCAGCGAGCGGCCGATAAGCCGGCTGATTTCCTGCGCGCGGCCGTGCGCGTTCTTGTCGCGTCCCGAGCGTGTCGCCGTGGAACTGGGCAGCATGGCATATTCGGCCGTCACCCAGCCCCTTCCGCTGCCCTTTATCCAGCCCGGGACCTTGTCCTCGAACATGGCCGTGCAGATTACGCGCGTGTCGCCAAAACTGACAAGGACCGAACCCGCGGCATGCCGGGTGAATCCACGCTGAAAGGAAACCGGCCGCAGCATGTCCGCCGCGCGGCTGTCTCGCCTGAGGATCATCCTCTTCTCCCCCATTACCAAACGGGCTCTTTGAACTCGCCGTCCTTGTTGTCTTCGCCGCCGTCCTTGGGCGCCTCTTCCGGCGCAACCTCCGCCGGTGCGGCCGGTTCGGGCTTCTCCGGAACGGGCTCGGACTTGGCGGCGGCCGCCTCTTCGTGCGCCTTTGCGGTCTCTGCGGTCATCTGCGTCTCATGCACGTCACGGTGGTACTTTTTGACCAGGTTCGACCAAACGCCGTCCTCGGCGATCACCTCGACGGCCTTTTTCAATTGAACGTCTTCGACCGTCTTTTCCGTCGCTGGGTATTCGCTCATGCTGCCGTGGTTCTGGTGATACTGGTTCTCAGGATTTTCCTTGAACGACTCGAACATCTGTTTCGCCAGAGCCTCCTCCTGCTCCTGGGTCATGGGCACTTCAATGTCCGGCAGGATGCCCTGGTGGTCTATGGTCACGTCCGCAGGCGTGTAGTAGAGCGCCGTAGTCAGACGCAGGGCGGTATTCTGGGGGGCTTTCATCGGGATGATGGTCTGCACGCTCCCCTTGCCGAAAGTCTTCTCTCCGAGCACGATGGCCCGTTCATGGAATTGCAGGGCGCCGGTCACGATCTCCGAACTGCTCGCCGTGTTCCGGTTCACCAGAATGACCACGGGCAGGCCCTCCGGAAGCACCGGGGCCTTCTCCGTAAGCAGGCGCAAATCCTCGCGGTTGGAACCGCCCTCCGCACTCTTGCGGCCCTTCGTGTAGGTGACCAGGGAGCCCTTGGGCAGGAACAGCTCGCAGGCGTCCTTCGAGGCGGTAAGCAGCCCACCCGGATTCCAGCGCAGGTCCAGCACAAAGGCCTTCATGCCCTGACCAAGCAGTTCCTGGATTCTTTTCGAAAGATCTCGTCCGGTGTTGTCCTTGAAATCGCTGACACGGACGTAACCGATTCCGCCTTTCAGCATCTGGCATTCCTTGATGCTTTCCAGGGGCACCTTGGCCCGCGCCACCTTGAACGTCAGCGTCTCCGGCTTCACATCGGGCGGCGCATTCCGATCCTTGCGCTCGATGGTAAGCTCAACCGTGGTGCCCCGGGGGCCCTTGATCAGATTGGCCGCATCCGCAGTGGTCATGCCCTTGGTGGATTTGCCGTCAATGGCGACAATCCGATCAAAGGGCTTGATGCCGGCTTCCCCGGCGGGCGAACCGGGCAGCGGGTGAAAGACCATAATATTCCCGTCGGTATCGGGCTGGATTGACACGCCAATCCCCTCAAACTCCCCCTTTGTGTCCTCGCGCATGGCATCAAGGTCTTCCGACGTGAGAAACGAACTATTTCGGTCCAGCGATCCCATCATACCCATGAGCGCGCCCTGCACCACCTTCGTAATGTCCACTTCACGGACATAGTCGCGCAAAATGGTGTCAAGCACCACACCGATTGGCTCAATTTCACGGTAAACGTCAACGGTGTTGCTTTCCGCTGAAATGCGGGCGGCGAAACCATTCGTCAATATCAGCAGGGCACCCACCAGGAAGCCCAGCAGAGAGACAAACTCAGCCCTTGAATTGCGTTTTGGCATCTGCCCAAGTCTCCAAAAATCAAATGCTTACGGCCCTCTATTGCCGCAACGAACCTCCCATCGCAGCCCGGAACATACATAACCATCCCGGTCCACGCAGAGGGGATAACTGCAAAAGTCTACCAAATATGCCCGTGGGATTGGTAACTGTGTCGGCATGCCGGAATGGCGGGACGTGAGAGTCTGAAAAACGCGCGGAACCCTGGGTCGCTGCAAAAGTCATGCACCGGTGGAGAACACAGCCAAATCGTGACTGCCAGAACACGAGCGACTCTGCCCGTCCGCCACCATCGTTTCCCTTTCTCACGAACCAGTTGAATCTGACGCATCCGTAAAATGTACTTGCCCTTTTTCACCCATTGGTGTACTGTATTTAAAGGAACGATGCGGTTTATGTGTAGAGTTCCGACACGGAGGATGTGATGGGTCATCCAGATGTCGTATTCCCGGACGGTGCATAGGCGTACCAACAACTGGAAGCGGCGAAGAGTTGTTTGGAACTCTGTTTCGAAACTGTGGTGCGGCACCTCAATGCGTTCAATTGAATAGTACCCATGAACAGGCGTCTTCGCCCAAAGCACATGGGCAGCGTTCCTTAGGCAGTACTGGGCTTGGGTCGGACTGTTGCGGCCGGGTGAACGTACATTTTCGCGACAGGGCATGGTCCGTGCCGGGGGGTTCCGGCACGTTGTGGTTAAGTGGGTCAGGTTGCGGGGCATTGGTGCCCGACATTCAAAGAGGCGCGACCGCGCCGGAGGTCAAAGCATGTTCGGCATGAACCAAGGGAATCGGAGCAGAGGCAACTCCATAACGTCCACAGTGGTCTGGACGGTGACCGCAGCTTTAATTGTCTTGGGCGGCACGTCTTCAGCCGAAGTGTTCCGGGTGGACCCTTCTGCCACTTCCGGAACACAGGACGGATTGACCTGGCCCAACGCATTTCTCACGCTTCAGCCCGCCGTTGACGCCGCTGGGGCCGTAGGCGGTGAGGTGTGGGTCGCGGGCGGTCCGCCCGAAGCACCCGTGGTTTACGCGGAAAACCGCACATTGTCCTGGGGTGGCGTCACGGGGTCCTTGGTGCTTAGAAGCAACGCCGAGGTTTACGGCGGCTTTGAAGGATACCGTTCCGGCACCGGCAAGCAAGAAAGTGACCGCAGCCAGCGTGATCGCGCCAAGAATGTCTCCATCATAGACGGAAGCGTCGCGCGCGGTGGCAATCCCGCCTACCACGTGGTGGTCTTTGGCACCAGCACCGGTCCAGTCACCGGTGCCGTTCTGGACGGTTTTACGGTCACCGGCGGCAAAGCCTCAGGTCTCCAGGGCGACTATCACACCTGGCGCGGCGGTGCCGTCTTCAACTGGCAGTCCACGCCGCTGATCAGCAACTGCATACTCCACGAAAACACCGCCTCCGTGAGCGGCGGTGCCGTGGCCAATGTCTCCAACGGTGAGAACAACGCCGCTGCCGTCTTTCTCAACTGCCTCTTCTACGACAACAACGCCGACCGTGGAGAGGATACGGACGAAAGCCCAATAAGGGGCGGCGGGGCCGTTTTTAACAACGGCGCGGACGCAGTCTTCACCGGATGCACCTTGTCCGCCAACACCACCGGCAACGCGCAGTACACGCTGTTCGGGGCGCACGGCGGAGCCATGTACAACTGGAATTCGTCCCCGTCCATCAATTCGTGCGTCATCAGTGACAATGACAGCGGCATTCAGGATGATCGGCCTTACGACAGCACCGCAGCAAGCGTGACAGCCTACACGGATGCGTCTTACGCCCATCAAGAGTGGGCGCCCAACGGCGACTGGACTAATGCCACGGATCAGGTCCCCGCGGGGACGGGCAATATTAATGCGAACCCGCTGTTCACCGCACCGGACGTGAATGACTTCACGCTCAGCCCCACCTCCCCGGCCATAGACGCCGGCGACCCCGCGTTTACCGGCCAGGACCTGCTTGGAATCACGCGTCCGACCAACGGCGGCATAGCCACCATCGCGGACATGGGCGCCTATGAGTACAATCCCGTCGTCGTGCCGCCATCCGGCACGGTGATCATCAACAACAACCAGTCTGTGACAAACAACCCCGAGGTTACCCTTGCCCTGACCTGGTCCACAAACGGCGGTCCCAGTGTGGTGCGAATGCGGTTCAGCGACGACGGACAGCATTGGACTCTCTGGGAGCCGCTGGCGGCAACGCGTCCGTACATGCTTCCGGCGCCCGACGGTTATCACACTGTGCGCGTGCAGTTCCGGAACGATGCCGGCAAGGTTTCCGCCACCGCGACCGACTACATTCGTCTGGACATGGTTCCGCCCACGGGCTCCATCATCATAAACGGCGGCGCGCTGACCACTTCATCGCGGTCGGTTACGCTGGGCCTGACATGGTCTGACGGCACCGGTTCGGGCGTGGTGCGGATGCGCTTCAGCGATGACGGCGCGCATTGGACCTACTGGGAACAGCAAAAGGCCACGCGCGCATACACACTGCCGGCTGGTGCCGGGTATCACACGGTGCGCGTGCAGTACCGTGACGCGGGCGGCAACGTTTCACCGGCTTACAACGATTACATCAAACTGCTGACACCGTAGGTCTCCGAACAGCCGGAGAACACTGCGGTGGTCGGCGCACCGCCAGGCAGAAACGGGACCCGCCACCGTCAGCGCAAAACCGCGAACATCATGGGTGAAGCCTTGCACTGCACGGCTTCACCCATTTGCATGCCCCGTCACGGCTCCGGGGACACTCTGCAGTCGTACCGGCGCTTTAGATCGGAAGAGCACACGTCTGAACTCCAGTCACGATCAGATCTCG
>CALDSM010000094.1 GCA_937923585.1 uncultured bacterium | reverse complement strand
CATACGAGGTCTGATCGTGACTGGAGTTCAGACGTGTGCTCTTCCGATCTGCCCACCGGCGTGGAGAAACTGCTGCACCGGGCCAATACTGCCCAGCGGAAGGCGTCCGGCGTCGGGCAGGACGAGAACGGTCTCCTTCGGCGCGGTTAGTTTGGCCGGATCGCACAGGTCAGTGGCGGCAATCGGTGCGACGGAATAGCCCGCATCGGCAAAAATGCGCGCAACGTCCGACTCGTAGTCCTCTGAATTCCCGTCATAGTTGGGCGCATAAACCAAGGCTTTCGTTTGTACTGCCGCATTGGCAGGGAACAGTGGCGCGGCACACAGGGCGAGAGCGAGAATCATGTAAAGCACTTTGCGGTTCATGCGGAGAACTCCCAAGGTTGAAGTGTCGGCCCGGGTCAGACGTGATATGAAAACACGGTGGGCGGGGCAAATCAACTTGCACGCCGGGGGGAAGTTTGATTCTTTGTTGAGAACGGGCTAATCTGGTAGATTGTTGCGGTTCGTGAGAAATGGGCGTTTCCCCGCCCGGTGTGTAACCGGGTGGACGGCGCTTCGAACGCAACCGAAATGCCATCACCCACCAGGAGGGATAGAGAGCCATGGCAAAGAAGACGGTGAATGTCGCGATGATTGGCGCCCAGTTTATGGGTAGGACGCACAGCAACGGCTGGAGGCAGGTGGGCGCCATGTTTGACCCGCCCTGCACCCCCGTGCTCAAGGTCGTCTGCGGCGCTCCGGGCGAAGACCTGAGCGTTGCCAAGGAGAAATGGGGATGGGAGGAGACCTCGGACAACTGGAAGGAAGTTGTCAACCGTCCCGATATTGACATCGTGGACATTTGCACGCCGAACTGGCTGCATCCCCCCGTGGCCATCGCCGCGGCAAAGGCCGGCAAGGCCATCGTCAGCGAAAAGCCCCTGTCCAACACGCTGAAGGAAGCCGAAGAGATGCTGGCCGCCGTGAAGGCGAACAAGGTCGCGCACATGTGCGGTTTCTCGTACCGCTTTGCACCGGCGGTGCAGGCCATCAAGGGTCTGGTATCCTCCGGCAAACTTGGACACATCTTCCACTTCCGCGCCGCCTACCAGCAGGACTGGATTGTGGATCCGAACTTCCCGATGGTGTGGCGCCTGAAGAAGAAGCACACGGGCTCGGGCGCGCTGGGCGACATCGGCGCGCACATCACCGACCTGTGCCAGTTCCTCGTGGGCGACGTGGTCGAGGTCACCTCCGCGCTCCAGACCTTCATCAAGAAGCGCAAGGTGGTGTCGGCGGACACGGGCGGCATTTCGGGCACGGCCGGCGGCGACACCGGCAAGTATGACACGGTGGACGTGGACGACGCGGCGGTGTTCATTGGCCGCATCAAGGGTTCGGACACGCTGGCGACCTTTGAGGCCACCCGTTTCGCGCCGGGCCGCCGCAATTTCAACTCCATCGAAATCTACGGCAGCGAGGGGTCGGTGCTGTGGAACCAGGAAGACATGAACGTGTACGAGTACTACAACCGGAACGATCCCCCGACGCTGCAGGGCTTCCGCAAGGTGCAGGCCTGTGATCCGGGCAATGCGTACGTCAGCCATTGGTGGCCGTCCGGGCACATCATCGGCTACGAGCACCTGTTCGTGCATGAGATGTACGAGTTCCTGTGCGGCCTGAAGGCGAAGAAGGGGAACTTCCCGACCTTCGAGGACGCGGTGAAGTGCCAGCGCGTGCTTCAGGCGGTGGAAAAGGCCGCCAAGTCGAAGAAGTGGGAGAAAGTGTGAGACCCGGCTGAGCATGAGATTGTGGACGCCCCGCACTTGGGTGCGGGGCGCCTTTCAGAGAACGGTGGAGACCACGACAGGGAGCTATGAAATGAAACTTGGCATGTTGACCGCGATGTACAGCGACAAGCCGCTGAAGAAGGTGCTGGAGATGGTCCGGCCGCTGGGCCTCCAGACGGTTGAGATGGGCACGGGAAACTACCCGGGCGACCCGCATTGCCCCCGCAAGGAACTGCTTGCCTCGAAGCCGAAGCGCGAGGAATTGCTGGCGCTGCTGAAGGGCGAAGGCCTGGAAATCAGCGCACTGAGCTGCCACGGCAACCCGATCCATCCCGACCCGGCCTATGCGAAGGCCAACGCGGAAGTGGAGAAGGAGACCATCCTCCTCGCCGAACTGCTGGGCGTGAAGGTCGTCAACGGTTTCTCGGGCTGCCCGGGTTCCGACAAGAAGGCGATGCTGCCGAACTGGGTGACCTGCGCATGGCCGCCCGACTACCTTCAGATCCTGGACTACCAGTGGAACGAGGTGGTCATCCCGTACTGGAAGAAGCAGGCGCAGTTCCTGAAGGACCACGGCGTGAAGTTTGCCTTCGAGATGCATCCGGGATTTGTCGTCTACAACCCCGAGACGCTGCTGCGGCTGCGCAAAGAGTGCGGCACGAGCCTTGGCGCCAATTTCGACCCCAGCCACCTGTTTTGGCAGGGCATGGAGCCGTGCGAGTGTGTCAAGGCGCTCGGCAAGGCAATCTACCACGTGCATGCCAAGGACTCGATTGTGCATTGGCCCAATGCGGCGGTGAACGGCGTCAACGACTACAAGCCCTACGGCGACGAAATCCACCGTTCATGGGTGTTCCGCACCTGCGGCTACGGCCATGACATGAAGTGGTGGAATGACTTCTTCTCGACGCTGCGCATGGTCGGTTATGACGGTGCCATCAGCATCGAACACGAGGACAGCATCATGTCGAACTGGGAAGGCCTGACCAAGGCGGTCAGTTTCCTCAAGCAGTGTGTGATCTTTGAGAAGCCCACGGCGATGACCTGGGCCTGATCCCAGCGCAGGAGAGAAAAGGAACCGGGGTTGGGCTGCACGCCCGGCCCCGGTTTTTTATGGCAATGAGGTTTTGGCGGGAATGCGAGGGGTGAGAGAGGGCTGAAGGTTGTCCGTTCAAAAGAACGTGCTCTTTATCCTGTCCGATGAGTTCCGGCCTGAGTGTCTGTTCGGGCCATGGGCGGGATTGGTGAAGACCCCGAACCTGGATGCCCTTATGCGTGAGGGCGTCTCCTTCGAGCGGTGCCACTGCCAGGCTTCACCCTGCGCGCCGAGCCGCATGTCCCTCTACACGGGCCGGTACATGTGTTCGACTGGCGTGGTGGACAACATGACTCCCCTGGCCGAGGCAGAAGACAATCTTGCCCTGTGGCTCCGCGCGCGGGGGATGGATCCCTGCATTGCGGGCTACAATGACTATGCCGTTGATCCCGGTGTTCTACCGGAAGGCCATCCGCACCGCGCCGCACTCTGCTATGACCATTATCTTCCGGGCTTTCGCGTGGTTCTCGACCATGAACACGATTCTCCCGAGTGGTTCGCCAGCCTTCGGGAAAAAGGCTATTCGGCAGACCAGTGTAACCGTCATGGAATGCGGACAACCGTGGTCCCCGAGGAGGGTTTGAACGGCCACCTTCCCTGCCATTATCCCGCGCTCTACAGAGAGGAGGACAGCGAGGCGAATTTTCTCACGGGCAAAGCCGTGGATTTCATCCGGGAGAACCGCGGCAAAGGGTGGGTTCTTAACGTGAACTATGTCAAACCGCACCCGCCCTATCTCACACCGGCCCCGTACAGCAGCATGTATCTGCCGGAAAGCGTTCCTGAGCCGGTTCGTGACGCGCGGGAACGCGAAGAGCCGCATCCCTATTTCGCGCGGATGCGGCCCGATGCCGCCAAGCGGGACTTCCTGGACGAGCTGATATGGCGGGAGGTGCGGGCCTGCTACTTTGGGATGGTGACGGAAATAGACGCCTGCATCGGGCGGCTGATGGATGCCATAAAAGAAAGCGGCGTGTGGGACAACACGTTGATTGTCTTTGGCGCCGACCACGGCACCTATCTGGGCGATCATTACCTTTCCGGAAAGCCGCATTTCTATGAACAGGCCATGCGCGTGCCGCTGATTGTCCGCGACCCGAGACCTGAAGCGGACGGAAGACGCGGTTCACGATGCCCGGACCTCGTCGAAAACGTGGACATCGCGCCGAGCATCTGCGAGTTCCTGGGTGTTCCCCCGTTGCCCCGCGCGCAGGGAAACTCGTTGCTACCGGTCCTTTGGGGGCAGGAAGATGCGCGGGGCAAGAGCGCGGCATTCTTCGAGTTCTACTACTACAACCTGCTGGCCGAGCCTGGGGGGGCCAAACCCGAAGAATGCAGGC
Source organism: uncultured bacterium (assembly GCA_937923585.1). Classification (GTDB taxonomy): domain Bacteria; phylum Hydrogenedentota; class Hydrogenedentia; order Hydrogenedentales; family CAITNO01; genus CAITNO01. Next base: position 3,664 of record CALDSM010000094.1, on the reverse strand, counting down.
TGTGGGTGCGCCGGGGAGAACGGTACAAATATGTGATCTTTGGCGAGAAGACGCTGCCCCCCATGCTCTTTGACGTGCAGGAGGACCCCGGCGAGTTCCACAATCTGGCGGGGCGCGCTGAATACGGCGAAGTCTGCCGTTGTGCGGCGGAGGACCTTATCCGCTGGCGCATGCGCTGCGAAGACCTGCGCATGGAAGACTGGGCACGGCAGTACCGGTAATAGAGAGTATGAAACAGCCACCCCAGGTAGGCGATTTGTACCGGATGCCCACGGAATGACAGGCGAGGGCGCCTGTCCCACATTTCAAAGAGCATGGCCCCCGACGCGCGCGTCGGGGGCCATGGTTTGTCCGTGGGGGGGCTACTTCTTGCCCGCGGCGACCAGCTCCTGCGCCATCTTCTCAAAATTCGCCACGCAGACGGCGATGTCGGGAACCGAATTCTCCCAGTTGTATTCATATTCGATGGCGAACATGCCCTTGAAGCCGGTCTTGTACAGTTCCCCGAGCACGGCCTTGGCCTCGGACTTGCCGTCACCCCAGGCCACGTCGTGCGCCTCGGGGTTTCCGAATTCATTGAGGTCCTTGAAATGCAGCGACACGACGCGCTTGGCGTCACAGAGTGCCGTGATTGCCTCCAGGGGCGAAATGCCGGACCGCGTCCAATGGCCGGTGTCAGAACAGGAGCCGATGCGCGCGCTCACGCCCTTGGTCGCCTCCAGAAGCTTCTTGTAATCCCAGTAAAGGGACGGCTTGGGGTGGTTGTGGATGGCCACCTTGATGTCGTATTCCTCGCAGAGCTTGTCAATGAGCGGCAGCGCCGCCGGGGCAGGTTCCGAGACAATGGTCTTGATGCCCATTACCTGCGCGAAGTCAAACACCTTGCGGGCTTCCGCCTCCTTGTTCGGCAGGCCGACCACACCGTAATTGACAAGGGTTACTCCGGCGGACTTGAGCTTGTTCAGCGCCTCTTTCTGGTATTGGTCGAGCATGTCATGGTCAAACTTGACCGTTTCCGGCAAATCCTTGCTCAGGCGCTGGCCCGGGTAGGCCTCAATCCACTTGAGCCCGAGGGAGGCGGTCTTGTCCACTGCCTCGAAGAACGTAAACTTGTTGAAGCTGTAGGCCTGGCAGCCCAGTTGCCATCCGATGGACTCGGCGGTGGGGCAGCCCTTGGCGGCTTCCTGCGCACCCGCGGGAAGCGCAAAACAGACCGCGCCCGCAACCAGTGCGCAGACAGTGATAACGATGGCTTTGTGCGTCATGGTTTCTCCTTTTCCGATTGAGCGTTATGCTCTGGTTTTATCCCTGAGGCGGCCGGAGCGAACCGGCACACTCTTGTTCGCGAATACCGGGGACTATCATAACCAATGGACCCTGCGAAGTAAACCGGCGTTTCAGCAAAATCTCCGGCCGGGTGGCGCGAAAGGCCGGCCATGCATTATCATCACGCGTTTTCCGGGCGGCCTGACTGCTGGCCGGTCGCGGGCAAACAACCCAATCACCACCCATAATCTCAATGCAGGGAGAATCACATGGCAAAGGCTGGCAAGGTACTCAAGGTCGGGATCATCGGCTCCGGTGCGATATGCCGGGAGCAGCATCTGCCCTATTGGCGGCAGTTGGAGGAGGAGGGGCGCGTGCAGGTGGTCGGTGTCTGCGACCTAATCAAGGAACGGCGCGAAACCGAGGCGGCCCAGTGCCGCGCCGCGAAAACCTATGCGGACTACAGGGCCATGCTGCGGGCGCACGAGTTTGACATCATTGACGTGTGTACCCAGAACCGGGTGCATGCGCCGGCCACGATTGCCGGGCTGAACGCCGGGGCGAACGTGCTGGTGGAAAAGCCCATGGCGATGAACACCGCCGAGTGCCTGGCGATGATCAAGGCCGCCAAGGCTGCCCGCAAGAAACTCATGGTTGCCCAGCACATGCGGTTTGAGGCGCGTGCGCAGAAGCTCAAAGAGGTCATCCAGAGCGGCGCAGTCGGCGAGATCTACACGGCCGAGACCAAATGGCTCCGCCGCCGCGGCATTCCCGGATGGGGCAAGTTCCACATTGCGAAGGAGTCCTTGGGCGGCCCGCTCATAGACATCGGCGTTCACATGATGGATCTGTGCGTATGGCTCATGGGTTGTCCCAAGCCCGTCGCGGCCAGCGGCAAGGTCTACCGCAAATTTGGCGACCGCGAGAGCCTGTTCAACGCCGACTGGGGCCGTCCGTATCCGCCCAAAGAGTTTGACGTGGAGGATTACGCCACGGCGTTTATTCGTTTTGAAGGCGGGGTCACCATGCAGATGCAGGTCTCGTGGGCGGCAAACATTGCCCAGGAAACGGAGAACCTCTACATACTCGGAGACAAGGGCGGCGTGGGAACCAACCCGCTGGGATTCTTCGGCGCCGACCACGATTCGCTGAACCACACGACCTGGGATTACCTGTCGGACGAGGATGGACACCGCCGCGAGGTTCGGCATTTCTGCGAATGCGTGGAGAAGAACCTGCCCGTCATGGTTCAGCCGGAGGAATCGCTGCGCATCCAGAAGATCATTGACGCGATTTATCTCTCCTCGAAGAAGAACCGGGAAATTCCCATCAAGTAGCCGTTGACCAGGAACAACGGGCCGGGCTTGGCAGACAAGTCCGGCCCGTTCCATATCCAGACCCTTCGGGCGAAGGACGCACGAAGCCCATCGAATCCATGCCGTTACGGCCGTTTCCATCAGGTTGATCCTCGCTCTCCGTTCTAGACCAAAGGCTCCTGTTTGCCATTCAAGCAGTCTCGGAACTTTTGTGGGGAGGCGGTGTTGAACGGGCTGTGGTTGACAGGCATATGCCGGGCAAAGCCCGGAGAAAACGAGGAGACGCGAACGATGAAGCATACGGGAATGACGGCGGCGGCGCTTGCAGCGGCACTGATGATGGGGACATTTGCCTGGGCGCAGTCGGACAAGGCCACGAAGGCAGGCCACAAGGGGCCCGGGATGATGCAGCAGGCGGACGCAAACAAGGACGGGAAGGTCACCTTCGAGGAATTGAAGGCGGTGCGGCCCAAGATGACACCGGAGCGGTTCAAACAGTTGGACACGAACAGCGACGGTGCGCTGGACAAGGCGGACCGTCCCCAGGGCAGGCCCGGCGGCGGTCTTCTGGCACTGATCAAAGAGGCGGACGCGAACAAGGACGACAAGGCCACGCTCGACGAAGTGAAGGCGGTCCGCCCGAAGATGACCGAGGAACGGTTCAAGGCGATGGATCACGACAAGGACGGCGCATTGACCAAGGCGGACATGCCGAAGGACGCGCCCGCGACTGCCGGGAAACCGGACCACAAGCCGGGCGGAAAGATGAAAGAGGCCGACGTCAACAATGACGGCAAGGTCAGTTTCGACGAACTCAAGGCCGTCCGGCCGAACCTGACGCAGGAAGAGTTCAAGAAACTGGACAAGGACGGCGACGGGGCAATCACCAAGGCGGACCGGAAGAAAGAATCCTGATCCATCGGAGCAGATTAGAAGCGTCATACTGCGCGCCGGACGGCTTCAAGCGGTCCGGCGCGTTGTCGTTCACTGGCGTTGCATGCGCGCGCACAGATCGTTATCATCCCAACCCGGTCCGTTGATGCACCGAGATCGGAAGAGCGTCGTGTAGGGAAAGAGTGTAG
>CALDSM010000093.1 GCA_937923585.1 uncultured bacterium | reverse complement strand
CTCGACTCGACCCCCACCCATACATACATGAAGGCGCTCTACCGCTATCCTCAGACGGCCTTTCCCTATGACCAACTGGTGGAGGAGAACCGGCGGCGCGGCTTGAGGGACCATGAGTATGAATTGCGTGACACCGGAATCTTCGCCGGGAACCGTTTCTTTGACGTGACTGTCGAATACGCCAAAGCGTCGCCGGACGACCTGCTCATCCGCATCACGGTACAGAATCGCGGGCCGGAACCCGCCACGCTGCACCTGCTGCCCACGCTGTGGTTCCGAAACACCTGGTCCTGGGGTGGCCGGCACGAGGGCTGCTCGCTCAAGCCGCGCATCGCCCTTGAAAGGGAAGGGTTGCTGCGCACGGCCCACGAAACGCTGGGAACTTTTGCCCTGCGCTACGGCCCCGATCCGGACGGGGCCATGCCGCCCGTTCTCTTCACCGAAAATGAAACCAACACGCTCCGACTGTACGGCGTGTCGAGCGGCACGCATCCTGTTAAGGACGCGTTTCACGCGTATTTTGTGCATGACGACAAGGACGCCGTCAGCAGGAAGCCCTTTGGCACCAAGGCCGCACTGCATTGCCCGCTCCACCTGAACGCGGGTGGGGCGGCCCAGGTTCGGCTGCACCTCAGCGCGGGTGATGCGGCCGATGACGAAGCGCCTGGCGCCGAATTCGATGATGTGTTCGCGCTGCGCATGCGCGAGGCGGATGAGTTCTACGCGTCCGTGCTGCCCGGATACCTGACGGACGACGCGCGGGTCGTGGCGCGGCAGGCCTATGCGGGCCTGCTCTGGAACAAGCAGTTCTACCACCACATCACCCGCGACTGGCTGGACGGCGATCCGGACATGCCGCCCCCGCCGGAGAAACGCAGGCAGGGACGCAACGCGGAATGGGATCACCTGTTCTGCCGCGATGTGCTGTCGGTGCCGGACAAGTGGGAGTATCCCTGGTTTGCCGCGTGGGACCTGGCCTTCCACATGGTGCCCTTCGCGCGCATTGACCCCGAATTCGCCAAGCGCCAGCTGCTGCTGCTGCTGCGGGAGTGGTACATGCACCCGAACGGGCAGATTCCGGCCTACGAGTATGCCTTTGGCGACGTCAATCCCCCCGTGCATGCGTGGGCGGCATGGCGCTTGTACAAGATCGCCGCGCCGCGGGGAAAGCGCGACCGCGCCTTCCTGGAGCGGGCATTCCAGAAACTGCTGCTCAATTTTACGTGGTGGGTCAACCGCAAGGACGCGGACGGGCGCAACCTGTTTTCCGGCGGCTTTCTGGGACTGGACAACATCGGCGTGTTCGACCGGTCCAAGCCGCTGCCCGCAGGCGGCATGCTGGAACAGGCGGACGGCACGGCATGGATGGCCTTCTACTGCCTCACCATGATGTCCATCGCGCTGGAACTGGCGTCCGGGGAAAATTCCTCATGCGAAGCCCATGAGGACATGGCCTCAAAGTTTTTCGAGCACTTCATCCAAATCAGCGACGCCATGAACACCCTGGGCGGAGGCGGCCTGTGGGACAACGGCGACGGTTTCTACTATGACCAGATTCAGACGGTGCGCGGCGCGCCGGTGCGCCTGAAGGTGCGCTCAATCGTCGGGCTGCTGCCGCTGATCGCGGTCACCGTGCTGGAGCAGGAAACCATAGACAGGCTGCCCGGGTTCAAGAAGCGGTTCGAATGGTTCCTCGCCAATCGGCCCGACCTGGCGCGCCTGGTGTCGTGGACGCATGCGGACTGCTGTCCGGGGCACCACCGCTGGCTGCTGGCGCTCCCCTCGAAAGAGCGGTTGGCGCAGGTGCTGCGCCGCATGCTGGACGAGTCGGAGTTCCTGTCGCTCTACGGCATCCGCTCGCTCTCGCGGTTTCATGCCGGACATCCCTATGAGTTCCACGCATGCGGGGAGGACTCGCACATTGCCTATGTGCCCGGCGATTCGGACTCGCACATGTTCGGGGGCAACTCAAACTGGCGCGGGCCGGTGTGGTTTCCGGTAAACTATCTCCTGCTGGAAGCTCTGGAAGGCTACCACCACTATTATGGCGACGCATTCAAGGTGGAATGCCCGACCGGTTCGGGCAATCTGTGCTCGCTGCAGCAGGTCGCCGACGAACTGTCGCTGCGGCTGGCGCGGCTGTTCCTGCCCGATGCGGACGGACGGCGGCCCTGCGACGGCGCGGGCGGCCCCGGAGATCGGGATCTTGTGTTGTTTCACGAGTATTTCGACGGCGACACGGGGCGCGGGCTCGGGGCCAGCCACCAGACCGGCTGGACCGCGCTGGTGACCCGCTGCCTGGAGAACCTCTTCACATGTCCACCGGAAGGGACAGCAAAACATGAAACCTGAGATTATCGTCAGTGCCGACCGCGAAGGCACGGGTGAGGCTGCGGCCACCCGGGTGGCGCTGCTGGCGGCGCAGGCCGTGTCCGTGCGCGGCATATTCACCATCGCGCTGTCCGGCGGCTCGCTGATGGAAATGGTCGCGCCGTGCCTGCTCGAATACTCCCGGCGGGGCAGCATCAAATGGCCGGCCTGGAACGTATTCTGGGCCGACGAGCGCTGTGTGCCGCTGACCAGTCCGGAAAGCAACTACGCACTGGCGCAGGAGCACCTGTTCCGGCATGTTCCCCTGCTGGAGACAAACATCTATGAACTGGCGGAAGAGCGCGGATCCGACGGGGCCGCAGAGGCCTACGAGGCACGGCTGCGGTCCTTTTTCGCGCCGCCGCCGGGGCGTTTTCCCCGTTTCGACCTGATCCTGCTGGGCATGGGCGAGGACGGGCACACCGCATCGCTGTTTCCCGGCCATCCCGCGCTCGAAGAGACCCGGCGGTGGGTGGTGCCGGTCACGGACTCCCCCAAGCCTCCGCCCGAACGGGTCACGCTGACGCTGCCGGTGCTGAACAACGCGCGCAATGTCATCTTCGTCACGGCCGGCGAGGCAAAAGCACCCCTGCTCAGGCAGGTGCTGGAGCCGGACACGGAGGAAAAGGCACTGCCCGCGGCCCGCGTTTCGCCCTGTGACGGCGCGTTGCAGTGGTTTGTGGATGCGGACGCCGCCGAAGAGTTGGATGAAACGCACTATGAAATCTGCTGATTCGGGCCAGAAACCTACCACAATGGTCATCTTCGGCGCGTCGGGCGATCTGACGCAGCGCAAGCTGATCCCGGCCTTGTACAACAACTTCAAGAAACGGCGGCTGCCCGAAAACACGCGGATCGTCGGTGTCGCGCGCAGGGACTGGACTGACCGGCTCTTCCGCGAGCGCCTGCGCGACGGCGTCAGGGAACACAGCGCCGTGTCCTATGATGATGTGACGTGGGGCGACCTGGAGAGCAGGCTTCATTACTTCCGGGGCAACCTGGACAGCGCCGAAGACTACAACGCGCTCCGCGCGCACCTGAACGCGCTGGAGGGCGGCCCGGTCAACCGGCTCTACTACCTCGCCACGGCCCCGGAGCATTACGGCCCCGCCTGCGGGTTTCTCGCGGCGACCGGCATGAACGATGACAGGCAGGGCCGGCGCGGCATCGTCATTGAGAAGCCCTTCGGCGAGGACCTGGCCTCCGCCCTGGCGCTGAACAAACAGATCCATGCGGCGTTCCGCGAGGACCAGGTGTACCGCATTGACCATTACCTGGGCAAGGAGACGGCCCAGAACATCCTGTTCCTGCGCTTCGCCAACACGCTCTTCGAGCCGGTGTGGAACCGGCAGTACGTGTCCAACGTGCAGGTGACGGTTGCAGAGAGCGTGGATGTGGGCCACCGCGCCGGCTATTACGACAAGGCGGGCGTACTGCGCGACATGTTCCAGAACCATCTGCTACAACTACTGGCGCTGGTGGCCATGGAGCCGCCGGCCTCGCTCAACTCGGACGCGATCCGCGACGAGAAGGCCAAGCTGCTCGGCGCCGTCCGCCCCGTACCCGTGGGCAACACGGTGCGCGCGCAGTACGAGGGCTACGGCGACGCCGCAGGCGTTGCGCCCGGTTCGTCCACGCCCACCTACGCCGCGCTGAGGCTGTTCATAGACAACTGGCGGTGGAAGGGCGTCCCCTTTTACCTGCGCTCCGGCAAAGCCATGGCCGAAAGAACCAGCACCATCATCGTGGAGTTTCAGGCGCCGCCGGACATCATGTTCAAACTGGCGGACAAGGCGCATTTCACGCCCAACATGCTCTCGATCTGCATCCAGCCCAACGAGGGCGTGCAACTCCGTTTCGAGACCAAGACACCCGACACCGTGGCCGAGTCGCACTCGGTAAACATGAACTTCCAGTATCGCGACGCCTTCCCCGGTGTGGCGCTGCCCGACGCCTATGAGCGGCTGCTGCTGGACGCAATGAAGGGGGACGCGTCCCTCTTCGCCCGCAGCGACGAGATCGAGGCGGCATGGCGGCTGATTGACCCCGTGCTCAAGGGCTGGGTCGCGCTCCCGAAAGCATCCCCCCTGCGGACCTACCCCGCGGGCAGTTGGGGACCGGCCGAGGCCGACGAACTGCTGGCGAGAAAGGGCCACGTCTGGCGCTCCGGCTGCCAAAGCTGCGGCGAGGGAACGCTTTGCGCGGTGCCATAGGCGCGTCTCAGTCCAACGGCGCCCCGTCCTGCGTCCAAACGGTAAGATTCTTCAGCGTGCGGTCACGTCGCGGCAAAAACAGCGCCAGCACATAGCCGAGCGCGAACATGACCAGATTGCCCGCGATGCCGGTGTAGTAGGAGTCAAAGGAGGCGTTGAGCCGCGCCGTGACGCCTGACGGGAGCCAGCCCAGACCCGACGCGGAGATGAACAGGGAGAACAGCACCGCAAAGGCAATGCCGACGCCCACCGCGCGGCCGTCGCCGCGCTTCGTGAAGAAGCCGAGCAAATACAGCCCCACCAGCCCTCCCGCAATGATGGACTGAAACTCGGTCCACAAGTCCTGCAGCGTCATGGTGTCCGCCTTGAACAGGATGTAGGCGCCGCCCACCATGATGACCGAGGATGCCAGTGTCACGGTTTTCGCCGCCGTCACATAATGCTGTTCATCTCGGTCCGTGGCCATGTGGCGCTTGTACAGGTCGGTGATGGCCACGGCCGAAATGGAATTCATGGCGGACGACATGCTCGACATGGCGGCGGCGAGCACCGCCGCCACCACAATGCCGCCCGTGCCGGGCGGCAACTGGGTCGTCACGAAATAGGGCAGGATCTCCTCGGCTTTGCGCGTGCCTGCAAGCATCTCCGCGGCGGCCGGGTCGGGAAACACCCTGTAGAACACGTACAGGCCCGTGCCGAGAAACATGAAGTAACCCCAGGTGGGCACGCAAAAGAGGCAGGAGAGCCAAATGGCCTGGCGCGCGTCTTTGGCGGAACGGGCGGTGCAGTACTTTTGGATGTTCTCCTGGTTGCTGCTGTATTCGCCGAGCCACTGGAACAGCCCCACGATGAGCAGCATCCCCACGGTCTTGTGGCTGAGCGCAAAGCCCCAGGGGATCGGCTTGAGCGTGCCGTCGCTAATGCGCTCGTTCAGCAGGAACTTCCCGTCCGTCCATGCCACCGAGAGCATCTGCCCCAGCCCGCCCGGCAGCCGGTACAGGATCACGGCGAGGATCAGCAGGCCGCCGATCGTCAGGATGACGGACTGCACAAAATCGGTCCAGATCACCGCCTCTATGCCGCCGACCACCGTGTAATACGCCGTAACCACGCCGCCGATGAGGATGCACACGGACACGTCCCAGCCGGTGATGCGGTTGACCAGCAGCGCAACGAGAAACTGGATCAGGCTGATGCGGAAGCACTGCGAGATGATGAACACGCACGCCGCGTACACGCGCGTCCGGGGGCCGAAGCGCCCCTCCAGATACTCGAACACGGACGTGATCTTGCCGCGCCGGAAGAAGGGCACGAAGAAGCGCGAGGCAATGAGCACGGCAAAGGGCAGCGTAATACAAATGACATAACGCAGGTAGCCGGTCTTGAACGCGTCGGCTGGATAGGCCACGAAGGTGATGGAGCTGATCGTCGCGCCGAACAGCGACACCCCCACGAGCCAGCCCGGAAAGGACCGTCCCCCGACAAAATAGTGCTCCGTGGTCTTCGCGCGGCGGCCGAAATGCCAGCCCATCAGCGACATCGCCGCGAAATAGACCGCCACCACCGTCAAGTCTATGAAACCGAACTGACCCATCATCCCGCCTTTCCGGTTTGGTGGCCGTAGGGTGCCCGGAGCGCAGCGCAGCGCACCGGCCGTGTCCAAGAACACGGCGCGTTCCGCTTCGTTTCACTCCGCTTCACAGCACCCTACAGCGCGTCCACGGCGGCGCGGATTTGGCGTATGTGGTCCGGCCCGGTGCCGCAGCAACCGCCGATGATGTTCGCGCCCGCCGCCACGAGGCGCGCCACGTTGGCGGCCATCATGGCCGGGGTCTCGGGATACTCGACACTGCCGTCGTCGTGCTGGATGGGCTGGCCCGCGTTGGGATGCACCAGAATCGGCACGCCCGGCGCGGCGGCGCGCAGGGCCGCGACGACCTCAATCATTTCGTCCGAACCGAGGCTGCAATTCGCGCCCAGGATGTGCGCGCCCGCCTCGAGCATGGCCTCGGCCATGGCTTCGGGCGACACGCCCATCATGGTGCGGTAGCCCGCCGGCGTCTTCGTGCTGAAGGTGAACGACGCGACCACTTCCAGCCCCGTGTTTTCGCGCGCGGCGCGCACGGCCAGCGCCGCCTCGTCAAGGGCGGACATGGTCTCCACGCTGCATGCGTCTGCGCCGCCCACCTCCAGCGCGACCAGTTGCGTGCGATAGGCCTCCAGGATTTCGTCCTCGGTCACGTCGCCCATCATCAGGATCTTGCCCGTCGGCCCGACGGACGCCATGACATGCCGTTCGGCGCCCGCCGCCTCGCGTGAGAGCTGCGCCGCGGTTTCGTTGATCGCGGCAACCCGGTCGGCCAGCCCGTAATGCTCCAGTTTGAAACTGGTACCGCCGAAACTGTTGGTCATCACGATGTCCGCACCCGCGTCAACGTACATCTGCGCGATGTCGCGCACGTCGGCGGGTCGTTCCAGGTTCCACACTTCGGGGCAGTCGCCGATCTTAAAGCCCTTCGCAATCAGAAACGACCCCCAGCCGCCGTCCGACACCAGCACCCGGCCTTCCGCAGCCTGTTCACGCATTGATTTCATGGAGTTCCTTCCTTCAATCCGGTTCAAGGCGCGCTGCGTTGCGCGCAACACAAAACACCGACTTCCGCAAGACTGTCCGGAATCTGGACAGAATGCGCAGCAACGGGCGCCAACTGAGACGCCTATTCAGCGTGTGCCGGAACGATTCCTACACTTCCGCCCTGGTTCGCCGCGGCAAGACGCTGCGCGACACGACCCTTGACGCCCTGGAAGACAATCTCGGCTTTCCGCTCAAGGCCCGCGGCATTCATGTGAAAGATGTCCGCAAAACACTCGGGGTGGCTGCTCAGGTCCGCCGACACTTCGATGACGGAAGCGCCCGTCTCCCGGCATATCTCCTTCAACCGGTCGTTGTACGCGTACAGCATAAGCTCATATCCGCGGCTGTCCAGATAGTACTGGTTATAATTCCATTTGTGGATGCAGAAATCAAAAAACTCCCGGTCTTTCGCCGATAGAACGGCTGTCTCCGGACAGGCGACCGTGCAGAACATCATGTCGGCGCCTTTTTCGGTGAAGTACCGGCCAAGCCGCCGCATGTTGTCAAAGATGCGGCTCTCAAATTCGGGGTTCAGTCCGCGACGGCTGGGAACCAGGGCCCAGTTGGCGTACTTGAACACCAGCATGGAATGTCGGAGGCACCATTTCAGGAGCATGCCCGGACGCGCTCTCAGCGCGGATGGATCGTTCCAGTCGTGAATGCACATCGCGCGGAGGTCGTTGCCAAAACCGTAATGAATGACCAGGTCCGGCTGCAAGACCATAAAGTCGGGAGCCCGCGCAAAGTCATTGGCGGCGACGCTGCCGTGATTGCCGGCGTTGACAACCTCGATTCGATCCGTCCCAAAATGGGCGCGGAGTTTTTTCTGCAGGATATGGGGATAGGTCAGTTCATCCGTGGGGCCCTCCACGGTCATGGAACTGCCGATACAGACGACGCGCACCACGCCCGCGGGCTTGGGAACGGCGACATCTTCGCCCCGAAACCCAAAACGGTTGGTGCGAAACTGGCGTGTGAGCAATTCCGGCGCAGGCCACTCGAACCCGTCCGTCCAGTCCACCAGCGGACGGTATTTGCGCCCCCATTCCTCCCAAATGGACCGGCGGACAAAGGCGCCCATGTGCTCTTCGGGAACAACGTCAAACGGACGCAGCCGAATTTGAAAGAGGCTGGTCTCGGTTGGGCCAATGCGCAACTGCTGGGGCCAGGTCATGTCCAGGACGCGGTTTTGGAGAATGGTTTGGTGGAGGTTCGCGGGCGTGAGTGTCGGCGATTTTTCCACGAACAGCGGGTCAAAGGCATCGGCGAGATTCTGGTCCGCTTTCAGGGCTTGGGCGACAAACGCCAACTGCGGCTCATCCGCAGGCGCATAGAGTTTCTTGATGTTTCCGGCGGGGTCACAGACAATCACCAGTTCACGGCGCAAATCAACCCACGCGCGGCGCCCTTCGTCATCCCGCGCCGCAAAGTCTTTCACCTGGTTATCAAACGGAACAATGGCGCTCAAATCCCGGGAGGCATAGGCAGCCAACACCTGGTTGCATGCCGCCTCCTGTTCCTTCTCCCGGACCAGACCGTAACTCCGTGCGGACTCCCACTGGGAATCAATATGCTTCCGGACATACCACTCCCCGGCCACGAGCAGAAGGAAGACCCATGGTGTTCCGATGAAAAGCGCCCAGAAACACCCCCGCTTGGCCGCCGAAAAACGGGCCTTACCGCCGTCGTGGTTGCCGGATGCTGTATGCGGGGTTTCCATGACTGTATTGACACCCATTTGACGCTTCGTCCCCGCCGACCGGCCCAAGAGAGCCCCCCCACTCTTTGCGGACGCCTGCGGCGCGCATGCGCATTCTAACACGCAGCGTCTCGACGCGCCAATACGCGTTGAAGTTGGCTCGGCCAGCCGTCTACTTCACACCCGGGCAGCCCAACAGGCTGCCGTCCAGGTCCTGCCGGTCGGTGATTCGAGTTGATTCCTCCCGGGGCAAATCATCCGGCGGGCCGCGTCTCGCTGAAGATGCTGATGCGTCGCCAGTGGCCGCCCTCAAAGCGGGCCATCAGCGAACCGCACAGCACAACGATGTACACCGTGGCGCCGATCCAGGCGCCGTAGGTCTCCAAACCCAGCCCAAACCCGAGGAAGCAGGACAGCGGCAGGCCGAATCCGTAGGCAATGAGCAGGGTCATCCACATCATCCAGCGGGTGTCGCCCGCGCCGCGCAGCGCGCCGATGTAGGTGATGTTGGCCGCGTCAAAGGCCTGAAACAGGGCCGCCAGCACCAGCAGGCGCGCGGCCAGCGGCACTATGTCGGGATTGGCCGGATTGAAGATGGCCTTGGCCAGCACGCCGCCGAACACGGCGAAGGTCAGGCCCATGCTCACCATGTAGACGGCCGATATCTTCAGCGTGGTGCGGGTGCGCGCGTGGGCGCGGTCCGGATCGCCCCGGCCAATCCACTGGCCCACGATGGCCGAGATGCCCATGTGCAGCCCGATGACGGGCATGAAGCAGAACTGGTTGAAGCTGAGCGCCACCGTGTTCGCCGCCATCTGCACCGTGCCAAAGCGGCCGATAATGAAGGAGATCCAAATCCACCAGTTGGCCACGTCGAGGAACATGCTCATGGCCGCGGGCACGCCGACATAGACCAGTTCACGCAGACGCCGCGCGTCAAAAGCCCACGTGGACCGGGTGGCGTACTTGTCATGGAACGGCTTCGACAGGAATACGCCAAACAGGAGCGCGGACTGCACGAGCATGGCCAGCACCGTGGCCGTCGCCGATCCCGCAATGCCCATGGCCGGAAAGCCGAAATGGCCGAAGATGCAAACGTAGTTCAGCACCAGGTTGACCAGGTTGCCAATGATGGCCGTGACCATGGGTATTCCCGACCGGTTTACCGCCTGGAAGAAGCCCGTGAACGCCGCCATGCAGCCCACGAACAGGTAGCCGACGAGCCGGATGCGGAAGAAGATCAGCTCAAGCCCGGTCACCTCCGGCGTGTGTCCCATCGCACGGAACAGCGGGCCCGACAGCGGCAGCAGCGCCAGCGCGAAGACCACGCCCGACAGCGACAGCCACAGTCCCTGCCAGCAGTAGCGGGAACAGTCGGTATGCTCCCGGCGGCCGTAGCACTGCGCGGCAAAGGTCCCGACAATGCTGACGATACCCATGAACAGCGTGCTCAATGTGTACGACGCGATGTCCGCCGACGTGACCGCCGCCAGCGCCGCCTCGCTCACCCGGCCCACCATCACCCGGTCCACAAAGCCCATCAGCGAATAGGAGAGCGTGCTGAGGATGATCGGCCCCGACATGGCCATCACCTCGCGCACCCCCTCCCAGCGGGGCTCTTCGTTCAAATGGACAACGGTGGACATAGCGATATGGAGTTCCCAGAAAAACGGAAAGAAGAACAACGCGCTATTCTAGCACGCCCTTGGCACTCGAACGTGAATCCCCGCGACCTACAGCCTGTTTAATGCCGCTTCCAAGGTCTGTTTGGTCCGCTTCTTCTGGATTTCCGGGTCTTCCTTCTGGATGTATTCCACGGCAGACAGGTCGTCGCCGCGTTTGCGATTCTGCCTCGGCTCAAGCGCTTCGATCAGAATGGCCTCCAATGCCGGTATCATTTTCGCCGCTGGGTAGGTGCCGGGCATCGCCCCCAACTTTCCAACCTCAGAGACGGGCAGGAGCCCAAACCAGGAAAAGCGGTCCCAACGAGATGAAAGCCGGTCCATGGTGTGCTCATAAAGCCTTCTTCCCAAAGGCCGGTCAGTGGTGCGCCCCACATAAATGATTTCTCGCCCGTCATACAGCAGGTAGATGCCGACCTGCTCGAAAAAGTCCACCGGTTCAGCCGCGATTTGCTGCATTCCAAGAACCTTTGGCTTCGAAGTCCAGTTGATGTTCTCACGCTTCCAGAACATGCCAAAGGAGGTTACGATGTCATACTGGTCTTCTTCTTCCTCCTCTTCCACCTTCACGGGTTTCGACTGTCCCGTCACTGCCGTCTTGTCTTTCCAAACAAAGAACCCCCTCCCAACCTTCTGAAACGGGCAGTCATTTCCCTCTTTTCTTAACGCATCGTAGAGAACGGTGGTCACGGTATCCGTCGGCGTCGCCCCCAACTGCGACCTCAGGCCGTCGGTAACTATTTTGTCGGCAATGTCCTTATAGTGCAAAGCCTCTGATGTTTCACTTAGAACCTTTTCAATTGCTTTTCGCCACGTCAGTTCTTTCGACATCTGCCGTCTCTCCCACCGTTACGCTTGTTTGACTTGCGGCATTCTACGCTTTCGGAGGGTGGCCACGCATCCCCTTACAGCCCCGACTTCAGCACGGCATCGCAGATCGGTCCGCGCGACTTGGCACCCTTGAGCACGAGGTGGCCGTAGTTCTCCGTGCCCTTGAGCTTGCGCACGATCCAGTTAAGCGCGTTGTTGGACTCGTTCAGGTAGGGGTTGTCCACCTGGCGCGTGTCGCCGAGGCAGTAGCACTTTACGTTTTCGCCCATGCGCGTGAGCAGCGAGCGGATTTCCATGCGCGACAGGTTCTGCGTCTCGTCTATGATGACCACGGCGTTGTCTATGTTCATGCCGCGGACGAACGCGAGCGGAAGGATCTCGAACTTGTCCGGGTCGAATTTGGAATGATCCGCCTCGTTCTTGTCGAAAATGCGCTCGACGGGCCGCATGACGTGGAGTTTGTTGACCAGCGCGCGCAGGTAGCGGATGTAGGGCTCCATCTTCTCGTCCACATCGCCGGGCAGATACCCCATCTTCGCGCCGATTTCGACCATGGGCTTGACGATGTAAATCTTCTCGTAGAGTTTGCGCTGGAGCACAAGGAAGAAGGCCGAGGCGAGCGCCAGGAAGGTCTTGCCATAGCCCGCCTCGCTTTGCAGCGTGACCAGGTCCAGATGATCATCCAGCAGCAATTCGAACGCGAGGTTCTGATAAATGCTGCGCGGCTTCACCTTCCACACCTCGTGGGTGTACTCGATCACCTTTTCGCCTTGCGTCGAATGGTATACCGGCTTGCCGTCGACCCATTGAAAGGAATTGGGCAGCACCTCCTCGCCGGATTCCACAAAGCCCGTGTACAACTGCGAGTCGGACTGGAACGGATGGGAACTTTTGTACTCCTGGCTCTTCACGCCGCCCATGCGCGCGATGATCTGGAGGATGCGGTCGTTGGTGACCAGGATCGGGTCTTCCAGACTGGACTGGCGAATTTCCCGAAGAATCGCCATGTCGCCCGAGTCTATGCGGGCCTCGTCCTCGGGGCGGCGCAGCAGCGTGATGTTGTCGAGGTTCGAGAAGATGCCGTCCACCGCCGCCGCCACCAGGTGGCCCAGGCGCGGATCGCGCTTGAGTTTGTCCAGTTCGAGGATCACGTGCAGCGGGATGGCGACCCCGTTCTCCTCGCCGTTGCGCAGCACCGCAATGCAGTTGGGATCCTCAAGAAGCGCGTTGGTGTCGAGCACGTAATTCTTCTTCATCGGAATCCTCCGGCGGCCGGGGAAAGCGCCGGACGCCTTTTGCGTGCCTTGTCTGATTAACGCCCGAAAAGGTGCAAGGGGAGGACGCTTCGGCGCGCGGGCGGCGGGTGCGCCCGTGCCGGCGGAAACGATGCGTGTGGCATCGCGGCTCGCAAGCGGGAGGCTACTCCTTTTTGAACGCGGTGATCGCCTCTTCGCAGAACACGGCCTGCATGATGGTCGTGCGGCCGTTGGTCGTGAACACAATGTGAATCTTGCCGTCCCTCGCCTGGATCGCGTAGGGATAGGCAAAATCGTCGTCGCCCCCGGCGATGTTGCGGCGGAACGGCCAGGTCTCGCCGCCGTCCTGGCTGACCGCCACGGTCAGGGGTGACCGGTCGTTCATGCTGTCGTTGAAGACAAACAGCAGGTCGCCGTTTTGCAGTTTTATCAGCCCCACCGCCGCGTTGGGGTTCTTGAACTCGGTCTTGACCCCCTCGGACCAGGTCTTGCCGCCGTCATGCGACTCGGAGCGCAGCGTCCAGCCGTCGGTGGTCGGCAGGAAATCACCGCCCCGGCGCAGGAAACAGAACAGGTCGTTGTCGGCCAACTGCACCACGGCGGGCTGGAGATTTCCCTGGGGCGATTTGATGCGGCCCGATTCGGACCATTCGCCGGTGGAAGGCTTGAAGCGGAAGAAGAAACTCTGGGTGGCCTCGCTGGTGCGCTCGCGGTCGTTGCCCTTCTCGGAGTATGCCGGCAGCAGGTAATCCCCGTCCTTCAGCACGATGGGCGGCCCCTGCACCATGAGCCCCTCCTCATGGGACACCATGAACGAGTCGGACCAGGTCTTCGCGCCGTCCTTGGAGACTTTCGCCTTGACGTGCGAATTGCTCCAGGTGTCGCCCTTGCGGTTGTTGTAAAACAGCCATACGGTCCCTTCCGGTCCCTGCCAGACAACCGGATTGCCCTCGCCCTCAAAGGGGGTGTCCGCGATGACCTCCGGGTATGACCAAACACCGGCACCCGGGCGGCGCACCGGCTGGCCTGCCGCATCAGTGCTCGGAGTCGGCACAGGCACATAGCGGGACCCGTATACGGCCGTCTCATTGCTGTATTCGTTTGCCCCGCCGTAATAGGCGATATAGAAGTCGCCGTTGTCGAGTTCGGTAATGGAGGCGGGATGCTTGTAGGGACCGGGGTGCTCCTGCCCGAATACGCGATAGATCTCGACGTTCTGCTCAAATTTTGGAAGGATCAACTCTCCCCCTGCCCCACCGCACACCGCCGCCAGCACAACCGCAACAACCACCGAACGTGACACCATGATGGTCCTTTCCCGTTTCCGGGCGGTGTTGCCGCCCTCTGCTAATACCTTACTCGAACCGGTGTCCCGCGTCAACATCCACGATATCGGGCGTTTGGTTCGGGTTTGGGACACAAGATATGGCCCACTCATTCACCGGCACGGGTGTCGTAGAGGAGGCTTCCAGCCTCCTTTTGCCATCACCCCAGTTTCGGGCACTGGAAGAATGCGGCAGGATGCCGCATCTACCGTGAATACAAACTGTACGGGGTGTCCGGCAGTTGCCGGACACCCCGATTTCACGCGGATTTGAGCTTGCTTCAGGCGGTCGGTTCGGGCGGTTGCACGGTCAGCCTTGCGGCCACGATGACACCGTCGGCATCCACCGAACCCTCCACCGCCACCACGGTGCCCACGGTCAGGTCAGCCGCGGTTCCGGTCGGCGTGTCGGTGTCGCCGGGCAGGTAAATGGCTGCATCGGCTATGTTTACGGTCATATCGGCATCACCGATGGTCAGCACCATGGTGCCCGCCGCGGCATCCACCGACACGACTGTTCCCTGATTGGACACGGGAACCAGTTCCACGCTCACCTGCGCGCGCAACTGGGGGGTCAGCGTGAACCCGCCGTTGCCCTGCTGCACCAGGTGTAATCCGTTGAAGGTCAGCAGGATGTTCGTGTTGGTATTCGGCGGGAGCGCAAACTGGACATCGACAAACATGTGCGCGTTGGCCGTTAGATGAATATCGGTAAGCTCCGTGGCGGGATCGGCCTTCAGCACCAATCGGGGGTTCTCAATACCGAGGCGGATCTTGGTGTAGGTTCCGGCCGACACTTCGGCAATCGTAAGCAGACCAGAAACACCGGCAAGATCAATGAGATCAACGTCTTGCGGCGTAACGACCAGTTCCACCTGGCCACCGTCCGTCTGGTCCAGAACCAGGCTGTTCACCGTGACGGTCAGCGACGCAATGTCCGCCACGGCCACGTTCGCCTTGTCCGTCACCTCTTGTGTCAGCGTCTTGACGGCATTCACGTCGGTCGCCATCAGGACAGTCACTTTGGTGTTCCCGCTGCACCCGCTAAACACCGCGAGCGGCAGCAAAAGCAGGCAAATAAGGCCCAACGTGGCCAGTGTACGGAGTTTTCCAGACATGTGACGTGCCTCCAATAATGGTTTGGCATACCTGCTTTTACAAACGCCCGGACAATACGCCAGCATCCGACCAACTATACCACGCAAGCAGACGGTCTGTTTCGCTAGGGTGTTGATTGGCGGTGACTTCCGCACCAAAATCCGCCATTTCTCAATGGTCCACCACCCGTTCCGGTCGGGCACATCACGGTTCCTGTTGCGTTGCCTACTTCGCGCGAAGTGAATCAAGCGGAACCACCGTCATCACGCTGTGCCTCTTTTCCGAGGTGTAGATAATATAAAGGACTCCCTCTTGTTCGACCGCGCAGGGATAGGACCATTCCGGACCGGCCTGCAACGCTTCGGCGCGGCCGTCGCGGATTTTCCACATGGACACGAGCCTCTGCTCTCCCGGCCGGCTCACCGCCACCACAAGCAACGCACGGTAGCTGCCGTCAGACTTCGGATAGTTCCACAGCAGACAGCGCTGGCCGGTGCTGAACTGGAGGGCAAAGGGTTTGCTGTCTTCGGCGGGTAAGTTGTGCCGGAGAGGTCCGTACCAGCTTCTTCCGAAATCGCGGCTGGTGAAAACCAGCTTGCCGCGAACAACCGCAGTGATATCCTGGCCGTCCAGCCATACCGTACTCTCCGGAAAATCGGTGTATGGCCGCGCGGTTCCACGCATCATGGGAACTATCTCCCATTCCGCGTCAATGTCTTGCCCGTGCGAAAGGGCCACAGCGGGGATCTCCGGCGTGGTGGCCGGCTTGGTCGCCATGCGTCCCGCCATGACGAAGTTGCCGTCCGCCATCAACCGTGGAGGACAATTCGGCAAGAAAGGTCCTGCAATAGGCCCTTTGGAGGTCCATTGGCCCGTTGCGGCGTCCAGACAGAAAAGCTCGCAGCGGGTAACCAGATCATGGCCTGCCATATTCGAGACAAATGCCCAAAGCTGGCCATCCCGGGAAAGAAAGGTCACCGGAACGTAGAAGACCCCTTCGCCTTTTCGGTCTGCGGCGATGACCTCGGGTTGCGACCACGTGTGTCCCGCGTCCCGTGAACGTCGGCCGCGGATGCAGGATGAACCCTGAATCTCACCCTGGGGGCAGTTGTACCATGCGGCGAAGAGGGTGTTCTTGTGCCATACGACGGCGTTATCGTGTAGGAACTGGTATTCCCCGTCCGCACGGTGGACCACCACATCAAAGGCCTTTTCCGGATAAGCCAGTCTCTCAGGGGAAGGAAGGGGCGCCTTTTCATCCCACAGCTCGAAGTTGCCCACAAGTCCCGTCGGTCCTGGGTTCTCCTGACTGGATTGCGGAGGGGGCACCGGGACAGCAGGCGCGCTGTCCAGCGCGCGGGCGTAACCGCCAAGTGCCAGAATGCAGAACACCACCGCCCAACCACGGGTTGTCCTCACCACTGCGCCTCCTTTCGGTTCCCGTACGGCCGGTAGTGCCGCCTATTTACCCGCAAAGCGCTGTTGCACAATACCCGTCTGCACCTGACAAATAGCGAGGGCCAACGCGTCGGCGGCATCGTCGGGCTTGGGCAGGGTGTCGAGCGAGAGCAGGCGCTTGACCATTTCCTGCACCTGACGCTTGTCAGCATGGCCGTAGCCGACCACGGCGGTCTTGGCCTCGGTGGGGCTGAACTCGCCCACGGACAGCCCGGCCTGCGCGGCCGCCAGCACCAGCACCCCGCGGGCCTGCGCCACCTGGATGCCGTTGGTCACGTTCTGCACGAAGAACAGCCGCTCCACGGCGACGGCGTCGGGCTTAAACAGTTCGAGGAGGCGCGAGGCCTCCTCGAAAATGAATTTCAGTCTGTCCGCGAAATGCCACTTGGACGGGGTCGCTATGACGCCGTGCGCCACGTGCGTCAGCCGGCTACCGCGGCTGTCCACCACGCCGTAACCCGTCGTGGCCGTGCCGGGATCAAAGCCGAGCGCGCGCATGGCTAGTCGGCCATCGCCTCCTCCATGTCCTCGTCGCTGATGTCGGCGTTCGAGAACACGTTCTGCACGTCCTCGTTCTCCTCCAGCGCGTCAATCAGCTTGAGCAGGTTCCCCACGGCCTTCTTTTCCACCGCCATGGTGGTCTTGGGGATCATCTTGAGCGCGACTTCCTCGGCCTTCACGCCCATCTTGTCGAGCGCCTCGGCAACCACGTGAAGCTGGCCCGGCTCCGTCGCGATCTCATGCACGTCGCCCGAACTGTCCACGTCGTCCGCGCCCGCCTCGATGGCCTTTTCCAGCATGTCGTCGTCACTCATGCCCTCTTTGGGCACCGTGATGATGCCGCGCGGCTCGAAGTTCCATGCCACCGCATTGGCCGCGGCCATGCTGCCGCCCGCCTTGGTGATCAGGTGGCGCACTTCGGCGATGGTGCGGTTCTTGTTGTCCGTGAGCACGTCCACGAGGATGCCCACTCCGCCGGGGCCGTAGCCCTCATAGCGGATTTCTTCGTAGGTCACGCCCTCAATGTCGCCCGTGCCCTTCTTGATGGCCCGTTCGATATTTTCACGGGGCATGTTGTTCGCACGGCAGGCGATCAGGACCGAACGCAGCCGGGGATTGCCGCTCGGGTCAGCGCCACCGAGGCGGGCCGAAATGGTGATTTCTTTGGCCAGGCCCGAGAAGATTTTGCCGCGTTTGGCGTCAGCGGCGCCCTTTTTGCGCTTGATGGTGCTCCATTTGGAATGGCCGGACATGGATGCCTTCTCCCTGTTGAATTGTAAGAACACCGGGCGCGAACCCGCCCGGACCGGACTCGCGAGTATATCAAAGGAACCGCAGGGCGCGCAATCCTTTGCGCGGGTCAAGGGGCGGGTCAGCCGTCTATTAAACTGGTCCTGAACGTCGGCGGCGGCGCACTGGGAGCGCCAGTCACTCCCGCGAAGGCGGGAGCATCCCTGCCGGCTCTTCTCGGCAGACTACCGCGCCAGCGGCGGCGAGACCTTGTAGTAGGCCCGGCTCAGGGCCCGGCCCCAGGGCGTTGCACCCAGTCCCTGGTCGCGGAAACCGCGGAGCGCTTCCGTCACCGCGCTCTTGGCGCCAAACAGCCTGCTGAGCAGGCAGCCCGACTTCTCCCGCGGCACACAGACCGCACCTTCCGACAAATGGCAGGCAATCAGCGGGTAGAACTCGCGAAATGACGCAAAATCGTCCCGGTTGTTCTCCGGTTTGCCGCAGGTGTGGATGGTGCCGTTGCTGAGCATGCCGCCCAAGCGCCAGTTCAGGTTGCGGTAGAACATGCCCGAGCCGGACGAACCGCCCTCGGTAATGCCCTCATCCCAGCGCACGATCGTCTGCATCTCGTAACGGTTGGAGCACAGCAGGTCCACGCATTCGGTTTGCTCCACCCCCGTCACCGTGCCGTAATTGGTCTTCATGGTTGTGCCCGCGGGCAGGTGGAAACCCTGCACCTGGTCGCCCACCACCGGCGTGCGCGCGTCCCAACCGGCCCAGGCACGACCGTACTGGCCCACCGGCACATGGTCAAGGCGAAGAAACTGGCCGTCAAGGCGCTTGCTCACAGCCAACATTTCGGAGCCCTTGCTGCGCAGCAGCGTGTTGAACGGCGGGGCTTTCGCGGTGGTGTCACAGGAACCGGTCCGGTAGTCCCAGAACGCCTCCACGTCCTCCACGTGCAGCCCGATACCGGAAAAGCAGTGGTGCGCAGTGACCATCAAGGGGTCATAGGTCGGCGTGCCCGCCCGGTTCAGCAGCGTTCCGGAACACTGCACCTGCCCCGTGCCCTGCGGCACGATAAGCATGGCCACGGCGGTGGACACTTCCCGCGCCGCCTGCGCAGGCTCGCAGTCGGCCGGTTCCGGACAAGGCAGGGCATCCTTGACGGGAGCGTCATCGAAGAGCCGGTAGAAATGGGACAGCGCCTCAATGCGCACCGGCGGCAGAGTTGCGTCCGGCGATTCCAGCAGAAGAATCACCGACTCGCCCAAGACGGTCGGCAGCCACGTCCCCCAATCACGCGCCTGCGCGCAAGTGAAGGGGCCAAAGGTGCGCCCGCCGTCCGCGCCGATGAGATACAGGGATTGCCCCGGTGCAAAGCCGCTCAGGTC
>CALDSM010000092.1 GCA_937923585.1 uncultured bacterium | reverse complement strand
GCGCAAGCAGCAGAACACAGACCGACACTCCCGCATGCGCCCGAACCACCGTCATTCCCTTCTTCATGACTGACTCCTCCTCAGACTATCACGACACCCCAATGACACCGCTTCCTCATGCATAAGGTTTCGCATGACCTTCGGGCAAGATGCCTAACAGCCTTGGCAGGTTTTATGCCAACCCATGCGCAACAAACACATTGTTTCGCTGTAAGTGCTGGCAAAGGCGGCTGTTATGCTTATTTTGAGTCATCAGTCGCCAAACACAGGAGCCACCGGTTCACTGCTGACTGTCCAGAATCTGAACGCGAACGTGTTTAGATTCTGGACACTCGCAGATCAACTACCCAAATCACCTCCCGTCTCCAGTTATCGTGTTGTCGGCAGTTCGTCGTCTTGCTCGTATGCAAGTGTTGTCGAGTTCCGCAGTGATACTCCCTGGCACTGACGGCACGGCTTGGCGGAATTGAAGCCCCCCCCCCACGTTGTGACGACGAATAAGAACGGGGCGGAACCTGCGTGACGCGGGTTCCGCCCCGGTTTCTTTTCCGGAGAGATTACATCAACTCGCCGTCGGGCACGTAGTGCCGCAGCACCGGACCGGTGTAGATTTGGCGGGGCCGCTGGATGCGCAGATCGGGGTCCTGGCGCATTTCGAGCCAGTGGGCAATCCACCCCGGCATGCGGCCCATGGCAAACAGCACCGTGAACATCTCGGTCGGGATGCCCAGCGCCCGGTAGAGGATGCCGCTGTAGAAGTCAATGTTCGGGTAGAGCTTGCGTTGGATGAAGAACTCGTCGCGGAGGGCGACCTCTTCCAGGTTTCTGGCGATGTCGAGCAGCGGGTCGTGAATGCCCATCTCGTCCAGCACGCGGTGGACCATGTCCTTGAGCAGCGTGGCGCGCGGATCAAAGTTCTTGTAGACGCGGTGGCCAAAGCCCATCAGGCGGAAATCGCTGTTCTTGTCCTTGGCCAGGTTCACGTATTTCATGTAGTCGCTGTTGTCTTCGTAAATCCTGGTGAGCATGTTCAGCACCGCCTCGTTGGCGCCGCCGTGCAGTTTGCCCCACAGGGCGTTGATGCCGGCCGAAACCGAGGCGTAGATGTTGGCCATCGAGCTGCACACCATGCGCACGGTGGACGTGCTGCAGTTCTGCTCGTGGTCCATGTGCAGGATGAGCAGCGTGTCCAGCGCATCCTCCATGACCTTGGGCACCACGTATTCCTCCGCCGGGGAGGCGAACATCATGCGCAGGAAGTTGGCCGAGTAACTGTGGTCGGCACGGGGGTAGATGTACGGCAGCCCCACCGACTTGCGGTAGGAAAACGCCGCAATGGTCTTCACCTGGCCCACCAGCCGCTGGATGTTGAGGGCCAGATTGGCCTCATCCTCCGCGTCATGGGGATAGAACGACGACATGGAGGAAACCATGGAGCCCAGAATGTTCATCGGGTGGGCCGTGGCGGGATAGTGGTCCAGGAAATTCACCTGGCTGGAGTGAATGAAGCTGTTCTTCGTCAGCGCCTTGCTCCAGTCATTGAACTCCTGCTTGGTCGGGAGTTTGCCGAACAGCATCAGGTATGCGGCCGCCGAAAAGCGAAGCTGCCCGGCAAGTTCCTCTATCGGATAACCGCGGTACCGCAGTATGCCCTGCTCTCCGTCTATGAAGGTGATCGAACTCTTGCACGAGCCCGTATTGCCGTAGCCGGGGTCGTACGTAATGGCGCCGCTAATGTCGCGAAGTTTCTTGATGTCTATGGCCGCTTCGTTCTCGGTGCCCGAAAAAGTCGGGAGTTCATACTCCTTGCCCTCGAAGATCAGCTTGGCGTTTTCCATCATTTTCTCCTTATTGGCCTCGGTCAGCTTTCAGCGTTGCCTGACAACTTCGTTCCCTCACGAGTCCGTTGCCGGAAGTTCCACCTTCAAAAACGGCTGACAGGTACAGCGGCGAAGTATAATTCATCTCCCAACCATTGGACAATAGTAAAAACTACGGAAAACTACCGAATCCGACTCCGTGTCCGGGCAAAAAAGAACCATCCCAACACCCTTCGAAGGCCTCCAATTTACCTTCCACATAATGGGGGATTGTTCTGAGCACCATTCTCATGCTGTTGCCAATAACAACAGCCCGCGCGAAATCCATCCCAGACAGAAGGGTGATGCAAGTGTTCCACACCGTGCCCGAGGCAACGCTGCCGCCCACCACACGGCCACCCGCAAGGTAGGCATTTCAACACTCACCACGGCGACCTTTCTTGGCGGAGTACTTGCCTGTGCGAATGACGGGTTCATCGCCGTTCTCCACCCCCGGATGCCAGTTCCAGATAGCGCGAGGGAATCTGAGCATTGGGATGGGCCGACGCGATTTCACGCCAGAGCGCAAGGCGTTCGTACGGCGCCTTGTGTTTGAGACAAGTCGTGTCCAGTCTTTGTGCGGAACGGGGCGACTCGGGCACGGTCAGCAACACATGGCGATACTCGTCAATGGCTTCGTTCTGCAAATGTTGGTCCTCAAGCACTTCGGCCAGACAAACTCGGTACCGCAGGTCGGTCGGCGCGGTGGCCACAGCCCTTCGGTACCACAACGCGGCTTCGGCAAGCCTGCCGTGGAAGCAGAGCATGTTGGCAAGCCGGGCGTAAATCTCACCGGCCTCCCCCGCATAATCCGGGTTCGCAGCCAGCGCCTTCTCAATCAATGCCTGTCCCTGCTCCGTTTCCTCCGCCAAAATCAACGCGCCGCCGAGGCGGATGAGAACCAGCGCATTCCCCGAATCCGCCTCATAAGCCTTGCGGTATTCGGCAAGCGCCCCTTTCAGGTCGGCCGCCGCCTCCAGGGCAATGCCCAAATACAGGGACGGAATGGCGGCCTTTGGCTGTGCCGCGGAAATCTTACGCCAAAGGGCAACACGTTCCGCCGGTGTCTTGTGTTTGGCACAGATTGCACCCAATTCCTGCGCAGCCCCGGAGGAACCGGGCTCGGCAAGAAGCACGAGGCGAAGCTCTTCGACCGCCTCGGCTGGTTTCTGGGCCTCCTCCAGCGCCTTGGCGAGGTGAATCCTGTACAGCGGGTCTTTCGGCATTGTGTCCGCGGCATTTCGGTACCAAACCGCCGCCTCGGCAGGCTTGCCGTCAGAGCGGAGTCTGTCTGCAACTCTCACGTAGGTCCTGGAAATCACCGCCGCCAAATCAGCATCCGCCTGGAGAGCCTTCTGAACCATTTCCTGCCCTTCCCCGGTACTGCCTGTGACGAGCAAAGTGCAGCCAAGCCGCGCGAGAGCGAGCGGGTTGGTGCTGTTCTTAGCATAAGCCCCGCGGTACTCGGCAAGCGCTCCCGTCATGTCTCCGGATGCCTCAAGGGCAATACCCAAATATAACTGTGGCAAGACGGCGCCCGGCTGAGCCGCAGAGATGCCGCGCCACAGCGCGACACGCTCCTCCGGCGTCTTGTGTTTGGTGCAAATCGCATCCAGTTGCCGCGCCGCCCCTGAGGATTCCGGGTCGCCAAGAAGGGCCAGGCGAAGTTCTTCGGCCGCCTCGGCAGGCTTCTGTGCCGCCTCCAGCGCTTCGGCGAGACCCAACCGGAAGAGCGCGACGGAGGGTGCCAAGTTGACCGCCTTGCGGTACCACATCACCGCCCTGGCATGTTCCCCCGCTTCCAGCGAACGTTTTCCCAGACCCATGTACACCATTCCGCCGTCCACGACGCTGTTCCGGTCCAGACGCAGCGCCCTGTCAAGCATGGCCTGCCCCTCGGCCAGGCTGTTCGAAAGCGGCTTCTCGCTCAC
>CALDSM010000091.1 GCA_937923585.1 uncultured bacterium | reverse complement strand
ATGGGCCAGTCGGTCTCGCCCTCCTTCAGCATGGGCAGCAGTCCATGCCGGTCTTTCCGCCCATGACGTGCAGTGCTCCAATCGTCACCAAAAACCTCCGCGGAAGGCCACCAGTCCAGGTCGCCCGGTGTGCGCAGTGTGCGGGTGTACAGCACCGCGCCCTTGTTGCCACGAATCGTCATCCGCGCCACCTCGGCAAACATATCGTGATTGTCCAGGTACGGGATGACCAGCACATAGAGTTTCTTCACCATCTGCCCGTCCAGGTCGAGTGTGAAGCAGGGTTGGCCCATTTTCCACGACACGGGCACAAACTTGCGTTGCGGCAGCGCAAATTTCACCTGCGGCAGTTCGGGCGGCGCCAGTTCGGTGTGCCCTTCCAATTTCTCCAGCGCAGGCGGCGAATTCGACCACGGCACATGGGGGAATCCCGGAAAATCGCGCAGCTTGCGCCAGTCTGTATCCGGCATCATCTTGTCTTCAGGCAGTTCTATCTCTGTCATGCGCGACGCCGCATGCGCCGCAAGCGGGCCGGATTCAAAGATGCTGCGGGCATTGAGTCTCACCTCGACATCCTGTGCTTTCCCAAATGCGTTCATTAATAGCGTGGAAGTATTCTCACCGGGAGACATTTGCGCGACCCGGTCTGCAGGAACTGCGAACTGAATGACAGCTTCTTTGCTTTCATTAGACTGAGCATTGAAGGAGAGCTGTAAGTCTCCAAGTAAGACATCAACACCCAGTGGAGGGGATTTTGGCGAATACGGAAGATTAGCGCGAAGAAGCATTGACGCAGTTACATTTTGTCCATCAAGTGATACATCATCATCGAATGCCGCTTCTAAACGCGGAAGAACCGTTATGTCCACCGGGAGAATTACACTTTCTGGTTCTTCCTTGGTTTTGCCACTGAAGAAATCCACCGCCGCGTTCCACGCTGCGTATCGTCTGTCTGCAGGTGGTTCTTGGACACTGCATTTCAGAAAGAACGTTCGCCGGGCAAAATTCATAAGTCCAAGGCGGCCAAATTCAAGGTACGGTTTAAGCAAATCATCTGCCAATTCGGCCCGAACCCGGTGATCTTCCATCCGGAAAGACTTGAGTACGTGGCAGGGATCTTCAACTCCCGTTACAATCGCGTCTCCTGAAAGCGAAACATCAAATCGCTGCCCTTCGGCCTGCGTTTTTCGATAGTCCATCTTCAGATTAACAGGATCGTATTCCACTTCAATTTGCGTGACGTTGGTGCTCCAGTATGGCTCTATCGGAGAATCTCCTCTTATGGTTACACTTGAAACGCCCGGATACCTGAGAATCTTTGGCACCGGATCCCCATTGTTGGTTATCTTTTCTGAACGGCTTAAGGGTATGTGGCATGTGATGCCGGGGCGACAGTTTTCCTTGCTCTCCAGCCTGTACAGCAAGCGATTTCCTTCTCGGTGAAATTCGACGCCATAATTGGGCAGATATACCGCGGCCTTATCCCAGGAATCAGGAAAACAGGGTGTCAGGGATCGAATTCTTTTGTCATACACATCCAGACCGAAGAGTGACTCAATGACGGATGCAATGAACAGCCCTGCCGGGGGCGAAAAGTAGGCTGGTGTTGGCTCCTGAGCAACTTCTGGCCACGAACCCCGGTGGTTTGCATCCATCACCCAGTCAGCCACAGCCTTCAGTGGTTTCCAGGCTTCGTTGCACATTCCCCCGCCGGAAAGCCCCCATGCCGCCCAAGGCTGCTGCGCGGCTCCCGCCTGCATGCCCCAGGTGCCGTTTAGGTGATTGGGAAAGTTGTTCGAACAGTAGATCTCTCCGTTGCCACCGGTGAGGCGATCCAGAAGATGACGCAAAGATGAGTATCTTTCCATTGGCTGATAAGATGAGGGATAAATCAATGTATGATATTGTCCATCGAGACGCGGATAGCCCAACGCGTCCCTGAAGAAAAGATATCTGCCCAAGTCCGGCATCCAGAGTTGATCCCGAAGTCGAGTGTCGGCAAGCCCGATCCGACGGTGCCAAGGCAATATCTCATCTAGGTTTGCGTTTGGGATTTGCGATACATCATCCAATAGACGCGCCTTGGTTCGCATCATATTGATGCCCTCAACACTCGGCGTCGTGCCGTCATATGGCGTGCCAATCATATCTTCCTGGTTGCCGATTTGCTGGGACCACGACAGCAGCATGTCGCCGTCTGGATCGTATTCAGTAAAAGTCTGGTTGAGAACTTTGTCCAGTATGGGCGCGACTTCTTTGGCGAATTCCTTGTCGCCGGTGAAGTCCAAGTAGTGTCGTATTTGCCATGCCCAGAACTGGTTGGAGCCGCCGAAGTCGCGGTGGGTTTGGCCGTTGGGCCACAGTTGCGGCACAGCGCCGTTCGGGAGCAGATCGGAAGAGCGTCGTGGAGGGAAAGAGTGTAGATCTCGGTGGTCG
>CALDSM010000090.1 GCA_937923585.1 uncultured bacterium | reverse complement strand
TTTCTGAATGTCATGTTCCGCCAACTCCGCTGTGGGTTTGCGTTGAAAAGCCCGCCGGCCTGGAACGGTCTCATGGCATTCTGGGTTCTTGTCCCGAGAGAACGGGCTTACGCGATGCCAGCTCCGACCACACGGCTGACACCGCCGCGCGCAGCGGCAGCAATGCCCCGCCAAGCCGGGATTTCAGCGCAAGAACAGGCCTTTCCGGTGTCCATTCTGCATGTTTTGCAGCAAATTGGAGTTCCATACACCACAGGGTTTCCGACTCGGCGTGCAAAGGAAGCAGGTCTGCCACCACAAACACGGGCACTCCGGCTGTTTCACAGAGGTCCACAACCCGCTGCGCGGCGTCGTAAGAGGAGCGCAGCGGCAGGCACACATACACGCAGTCCACAATGCGTTCTATCAACAGGCGGTCCAAGACGGCGATTGTCCCCAGGTAGCGCAAGCCCAGCGTTGCCAGAACAGCCCGCCGGTCCTCTGAGTCGTCCACCACCCCCTCAAGAAGGCGGCGGACCGGGGTCTCTTCCACGATCCCCTGTGCAAGACGCCTGCTGCGCCCGTTTGCGCCGACTATCACCACGTGCTGCACGCCGTCGCCCTCTCGCCCCCTGCGGGGAAGGCTTGTCTTCATGGCCTGACTCCTTGCCTGGTCATGGGGCACACGCGTCCATAATCCCTATGCTCCGCTCGGACCGTTGCGCTTTGGCCCCTGGCAGCGCCCGTCCGCGCGGCAGCCTGTGTGTGCGGGCTACAGATGCCCGGAGAATATCTTCTCCGTTGAATCCGCCCCCTCTCTCTCCCGTGTCCCGGCAACACCGGCGAGACAGCCTTCAATTGCCCCCATCAGTGACGAAAGCTGGAATGGTTTGGGGAAGTATCCCACACAGTGCCTTCCAACCGCCCCGGAAACCACCTCTCTTGAGTTTGTCCAGGACATGATGATGGCGGGCATGCAGAATCCCCTGCGGTGCAGTTCATCCACCAGTTCCAGACCTGAGAGGCCCGGCAATTCCATGTCGGCAAGCAAGAGGTCAATGGTCTCCTCCATGCCTCCATTCTCGGCCAGCAACAGGAGCAGTTCCTCAGCGCTGGCTGTGGCAACCACTTTGTGGCCGGAAATTACGAGAGCACAGGACAGCATCAAACGGATTGTCTCGTCTTCATCAACGACCAAGATGTTTGCTTCACGCATGACACGCCCGCCTTTATGGTCGGTCCCATCCACGGCACAAGCCCGCGCCTTCACTGACATTCCATCTCTCCTTGCTGCTTTGCGCCGAACACATGCATGCGGACTGGCCTCAGAACATTGCATCACTTTTGTCATTCGGGTGGACTGTCTTTCGCTCTAATTCACTAAGCAAGTGTTGTGCCGGTGGCTTGGAATCCACGCAGGGTCAGAAGACCAACGGACTTGCAGCGGTCATCAGACTTGGACGGGAAGGCAAAGGGGTGTGCGCGCAGAAGCGGCAAGATTCCGCCCAAAATGCTAAGTCCCTGAAAAGAAAGGCACTTAAGGCTGCTCGCTGTGAGGAGGAGTGTTATCGGTTGGACACCCGTTCGGCCGCGGAAACCGGGGTGGGCCGTCGTCGGTTCAATTCCGGCGGTTAAGGGCATGCGTCCCACCCCATCCACCGGTCCTTCCCTTGTTTGTTCCTTTTGGGAGCGCCGTTTCGTTTTGGGCATCCGGTTCCCTGCCTGCTCCCCGGCCCATATCCAGGCCTTCACGGCATGCACCGAAACTACCTACCTCACCTTGACCCACCGCCATCCGGCTCCGGAGGTTCCCGCCGGTACGGTTGCGGCTCCAGGCCCAGTAGTTCCTGCGTATTAGCCAGATGCCTTCTTCACAGAAATCGGCGGCGTGATTACGATTTGGCGACACGGAAACCTATTCCGTCGCCGACGCCCCACGGGTAGTCGTATCCGCGGCCCGCGGTGCGCTCGCCGTTGCCGCCAAGACCGCCGTGCCCCCAACTGCCCCCGCGAAAGGCGCGCACCGAGCCCGAGGCCGGCCCCGTTGGATTTGTCATCTCGCCGCCGCCGTAGAAGGTGTCCGAGTACCAGTCACCGCACCACTGCCAAACGTTTCCGCTTATATCGTAGCATCCGGCCGGACTCGGGCTGTTCACGGTTGGGACATTTCCATTCGGACTGACATTCACCCCGTCAAACCAGCCCACCGGAGACGTGTAGGGTGTCGTGGTCAGGCCAAGCGGGTTCAAAAAGTCCGGTGCCGAGTCAAAATAGTTGGCGCGGTCCTTTCCGGCAAGGGTGTCGGAGACAAACCCATAGACCCAGTGCTTTGCCCCGTCCCAGGCCGCCGCACGCTCCCACTCAGCCTCCGTGGGCAGGCGGTACCCGCCCGGTGTCGGCGGGGTCACCGTCAAGGGCCAGTCTGCGGCGGTCATGTCATAGCACGGTGTCAGCCCCTTCATAAGGCTCAGCCAGTTGCAGAACGCCGCCGCACCGTACCAGGTCACGTCCACGACCGGATGAGTGTCCATGGAGTAAGCCGTCGAATCCGGCAGGCCGGCCCGCGTCTTCGAGGAAAACGACCCGCCCGAGAACCGGATGTTGCAGGCGTCATCGGTGAAGGCCAGGATGCGCTGCAGGTTTCCGCCGGCATAGATGTCGCCCGCGCCCGCCCAGGCGTCGCCGGTGCTGTCCGCCAGAAATCCCCGTGCCAGCGCCCAGTTCAGCACTTCGCAGTACTGCCCGTTCGTCACGTCGTGTTTTCCAATCTGGCATGCCGACAACGTGACGGGGTGCGCGGGCAACTCATCGGGTTGACCAACTGCCGCATCATCGCCGACGCCGCTGTTGCCCATGGTAAACGTTCCCGCCGGCACCGAAACCATCTCAACCTCCACGCCGCAAAGACCCGTCGAGACCACCAGGTTAACCGGGCTGCCATACAACGCGGGGCCGGGTGCCAAAGGACTCGGGCTGATGACCGACCCCGCCGCAACCGTGCTGCTGCACGCCGTCACAACCGTTCCCACCACGAGGTCCGCGGCAAGCACTGCATCCTGCGCCGCGGCCTGCGTGAGGCCAATCACATCGGGCACGTCCACATTGCACGGTCCCGTTGACACCACCAGGTCCACCGGGCTGCCGTACAATGCGGGACCGGGTGACCAGGGATTCTGGCTAATCACCATGCCGGCCGCCACGGTGTTGCTGCATTCTGTTGTGATTGTGCCCACGGTCAGACCCGCCGCCAGCACGGCCGCCTGCGCGGCAGACTGCGCGAGACCGACCACGGCGGGCACCCCCACGCTGCACAATCCTGTCGAGACCACCAGGTCCACCGGGCTGCCGTACAATGCGGGACCGGGTGACCAGGGATTCTGGCTAATCACCATGCCGGCCGCCACGGTGTTGCTGCATTCTGTTGTGATTGTGCCCACGGTCAGACCCGCCGCCAGCACGGCCGCCTGCGCGGCAGACTGCGCGAGACCGACCACGGCGGGCACCTCCACGCCGCACGGCCCCGTCGAAATGACCAGGTCCACTGTGCTGCTGTACAGCGCCGGGCCGGGCGCCGAAGGATTCTGGCTGATCACCACGCCGACCGCCACGGTGTTGTTGCATTCCATCGTAACCGCGCCCACATCAAGCCCGCCTGCGATCAACGCATCCTGCGCTTCGGACTGCGTGAGGCCGACCAAGTCGGGGACCTCCACGCTGCACAGCCCCGTCGAGACCACCAGGTCCACCGCACTGCCGTAGGGAACCGGGCCGGGCGCCGACGGGTTCTGGCTGAGGACAACCCCCACTGCAACCGAATTGCTGCATGCCGTGGAGACTGCCCCGACAGTCAAGCCCGCCGCAAGTATTGCGTCCTGAGCCACAGACTGCGCCAGGTCAATCACGTAGGGTACTGTTACGCCACACAGGCCCGTGGATACAACAAGGTTAACAGCGCTGCCGAACGGCGCCGGGCCCGGCGCCAATGGATTCTGGCTAATAACCATGCCCGCCGCGACGGTGTTGCTGCACGCCGTGGAGACGGTGCCGACGGTCAGGCCCGCCGCCAACACGGCGTCCTGCGCGGCGGACTGTGCGAGGCCGACCACGTCGGGCACGGCAACTTCGCACAG
>CALDSM010000089.1 GCA_937923585.1 uncultured bacterium | reverse complement strand
GCTCTGCCTAAACGAGGACCTGACCGAGGCCGTCGCGCTCGGCCACGACCTCGGCCACACCCCCTTCGGCCACGCGGGGGAGCGCGTGCTGGCCCGGGAACTTCCGGGGGGCTTCCTCCACTACGAGCAGAGCCTGCGCGTGGTGGATCGGCTGGAGCGCCGCGGTGCGGGCCGCGGGCTTAACCTCACCTGGGAGGTGCGCGACGGCATCCTCCGCCATTCGGCGGGCAAAATGATCGTCTACGGCGAGAAACCGAAAGACGGCCCGGCCACGCGCGAGGGGCTGGTCATCAGCGTGGCCGACATGATCGGCTATCTCAACCACGACGTGGACGACGCCATCCGCGCGGGCGTGCTCGACCTTTCCGAACTGCCCGGGGCGGCCATCGCCACGTTGGGCCCCACAACTTCGGCGCGGATAGACCGGATGGTGGTCGGCGTCATCGAGGGCAGCCAAAACGGCGAGATAGGCGTCGTGCCCGATGTGGCCGAAGCAATGGTGGAACTGCGCAACTACATGTACGCCAGCGTCTATCCCTCCGACCTCATTGACGCCGAGATCCGCAAGGCCGAGCACATGCTGCACGAACTGTACCACTACCTGCTGGAACATCCCGCCGACGACATTCTGGACGGCGACCCCGAAGACTCACCCGAAAGGCGCACCGCCGATTTTGTCGCCGGCATGACCGACGAATACGCGATGCAGCTCTACCGCGAACTGGTGCTGCCAAGGCCCTGGCGCGGATGAGCGCGCCGCCCGTCGGCGTGGTCACCGGTTCCGGCATGGAACTGGAACAACTGCTCGACACCGTCGAGTCGGAAATCCCCTTCACGGAAGTCCCCGGCATGCCCGCCGCCCACGTGGCCGGACACGGCGGAAGGTTCCTGCGCGGCACGCACGGCGGCAGGCCGGTGATCATGCAGTGCGGCCGCATCCACCTCTACGAAGGCTATGGTCCCGCCGAAGTCGCCCGCGCCGTGGACGTGATGGCGGACTGGGGCGCAAAGACCATTGTGTTTCTCAACGCCGTGGGCGGCCTTCAGCCGCACCTGAAGCCGGGCGACCTGGTTGCCTGCGACGAGGTCTGGGCATGGCCCTGCCTGCGCCATGCCTTTCCGCCGGCACAGCGTCCCGACCTTGTCCTGCCCGGCTGCGATCACACCGGCGCCTGCGTGTGGATGCACGGCCCCTGCTATGAAACGCGCGCCGAAGTGGACCTGCTCCGCCGGTCCGGCGCGGCCGTCGTGGGCATGAGCCTCGTCGCCGAACTCGCCCGCTGCCGCGAACGCGGCGTGCGTTCCGCCGCCGTCTGCTGCGTGGCCAACCAGTGCGGCGGCGCCGCACCCCTCTCCCACGCCCACGTTCTGGAAACCATGCACACCGCCGCCGCCCGCATTCGCGCCTGCATCAGCGGCACGCTGCCCGAACTTTGACCGACGCGGCAGTCTCCCCTCTCACGACGTTCGTTCCACAATTCCACCCGTCTTTCCCCGCAATTTGCCGATCCCTGTCCCCGACGGGTAATGTATCCGAAACCCGCCAACAGAAGGAGACCCACACATGGCCGACAAGATTCGCTGGGGCATCATGGCCACGGGAAACATCACCCACAAGATGGTGGAGGGGTTGGGGGTCCTTCCCGACGCGAAGGTGATCGCGGTCGGCTCGCGCAGCGCCGAGAGCGCCAACGCCTATGCCGACAAATACAACATCCCGCACCGCCACGCCACCTATGAGGCGCTCTGCGCCGATCCCGAGGTGGACGTCATCTACGTCGCGCCACCCCATTCCGGGCACAAGGACGGCACCATCCTGGCGCTGAACGCAGGCAAGGCGGTGCTGTGCGAGAAGCCCTTTGCCATCAACCGCGCCGAGGCCGAAACGATGGTGGCTCTGGCACGTGAGAAGAAACTGTTTCTCATGGAGGCCATGTGGACCCGCTTCCTGCCCACGGTCGTGCGGGTGCGCCAGTGGCTGAAGGAGGGCCGCATCGGCGCGCCGCAAATGGTCTGGGCCGATTTCGGTTTTCGCGCCGAATATGCCGAAGAAAGCCGACTCTTCGATCCCGCCTTCGGCGGCGGCGGACTGCTCGATGTTGGCATTTACGCGGTGTCCTTCGCGGCAATGGTGTTCGGCGCCGCGCCCAACCGCGTCGCGGCCATGGCCGAGATCGGCCCGACTGGTGTGGACGACATGAACGGCGCCGTGCTCGGCTTTCCCGGCGGCGGACTGGCGCTCGTATCCGGCGCGGTCCGCGCCGAAACCCAGCAGGAGGCGCGCATTATCGGCACCAGGGGCAAGATCCACCTGCCCGTACCGTTCTGGTGCGGCACACGGGTTGTCCTTGAGGTGGAGGGTTCCGAACCGGAGACCTTTGACCTGCCCTACGACGGCAACGGCTACAACTGCGAAGCCCGGGAGGTGATGGACTGCCTGCGCGCGGGCAAACTGGAAAGCGACGTCATGCCGCTGGACGAGTCCCTGGCCCTCATGGGCACGCTGGACGAAATGCGCCGACAGTGGGGCGTGAAATATCCTATGGAATAGGAGGGAACATGAATACTGAAGGGGAAGCGGTTCTCGTGAAACGGATGGCCTTGGCGGTCTTGCCGCTTCTTGTTTTCGGGTGCGCCGCCGCCCCCCAGGCTTTCGCCTCCGACGAGCGCACCATCGGCGTTTATGTGGCACTGTGCGACAACGTGCATCAGGGCATCGTGCCCGTGCCGAAGGCCGTCGGCGACGGGGACGACCCCGACCACAATCTGTATTGGGGCTGCGCGGAGGGCTTCATGGGCGTCTTCGGCAAATGCCCGAACTGGAAGAAGGAGCCCACGATCAATCTGTCATCGCCCGATGTGCTGCGGACCCACTCCTGCCGCCATGTGTCAGGCAAGGCCGCCCTGACGGCTTTCGCCTACCGGGGCAGCGCCATCGAACAGTGCCTGAAGGATTTCAAAGCGGCGATCTGCCAGGGCAAATTTGACCTTGTGGTCTATCTCGGCCACAACGGCCTGATGGATTTCTACCTGCCCGGCACCGCCCCCGAGGCGGGACGCAAGAAAACTCCTGAGTGCATGGTTATGTGCTGCATGAGCCAGCGCTACTTCTGCAAACATATCGAATTCATGCAGGCGACCCCCATTCTGCTAACCACGAGTTTGATGTATCCGGGCTCCTTCATTCTTCGAGACGTGCTGGAGGAATGGATCAAGAACTCAGGCATCAAAGCCTATCGTGCCGCCGCAGGGCGCGCTTACGCCGCCAACCAGAAGATCCCGCTCAAGGCGGCCACGGGCGTATTCGCCGACCTGGAGGCGGCACCCTCCAAAGAAGGGCATTTGAGTGCCGCCGAACCCGTCACGGGTTCTGGGAAGGAACAGGGCAGCACTTCAGCCGAGCAGAAGAACGGAGCCCCGTGATGCGGCGTTCATGTCGGCATGCCGGCCACATTCAAATGCTGGAGACAACCGCAAGATGTGGGGAGCAGTGGCAGAGCGCAGCGGCGACACCGCTTTGCCTACCCCACCCGTCCCACCCGTCCCACTCGTCCCAACAATCGGCCAAGGCATTGGGAACCAATTAGGAGAGAAGCTTCATGCAGTACGGTACCATTCCCGGCCTCGACAAGCCCGTGTCGCGCATCGCGCAGGGCTGCATCATGCTCAATCCTGAAACGGAGGACGAGCACTTCGCACTGCTGGACGCTGTGTTCGAGGCGGGCGTGAACGCCTTCGACAATGCGCACGTCTACGGAAACGGCGATACAGAGCGCGTGTTTGGCCGTTGGGTGGCCTCACGCGGCATCCGCGACCAAATCGTGCTGCTCGACAAGGGCGCGCACCACAACGCCGACCGCAAACGCGTCACGCCCTATGACATCGAATCCGACATCCATGACTCGCTGGCGCGGCTCAAATTCGACCACATTGACCTCTACGCACTGCACCGCGATGATCCCTCGGTACCGGTCGGTCCCATCGTCGAAACACTCCACAAACAACGCTCCGCAGGGCTCATCGGACCCTGTGGCGCATCCAACTGGCGCGCCGGCCGCGTGGCGACCGCGAACGATTATGCCCGCGCAAGCGGTTTGCAGCCCTTTGCCTTTTCCAGCCCCCATTTCAGCCTTGCCGAAATGGTCGAGGCACCCTGGGACGACTGCATCAGCATCACCGGCCCGCACACGGCCGAACAAGACTGGTATCGCAACCAGAAGATGCCCCTATTCTCTTGGTCCACGCTGTCCGGCGGCTGGTTCAGCGGACGGCTTAGCCGCGCCAACCAGGCCGAGCACGCCGACACGCTCTACATGCGCTGCTATGGCTGTGAGGCCAATTTCCGCCGCCTCGAACGCGCCACGGCATTTGGCAAGGAACGCAGCCTGAGCCCTGCACAGGTGGCGCTCGCCTATGCGCTCAACCAGGACCTCAGCATCTTCCCGCTCGTTGCGGCCTTCACCCCCGGCGAAATCCAGGAACTCGCCGCCGCCGTGGACGTGACACTCACACCGGCGGAATTGGCGTGGCTGGATCTTGGAACCCCGTAGCGGGGGGTGGTGCGCTCCGTTTCGCTGCGCTCCACTTCGAGCACCCTACGACGACCGCCGCCGTAACTTATTTGTGCGTCCGCGGCGTTTCCTTTATGTTATGGGACATAACGCGGTCAATGCGGGCCGCGAGAGGTATGAATCATGGAAGAAGCGAACACAGAAAAGCGGCCGGCTGGCCTTGCAGGGGTTGTCCGTGACCGTTGGAGGCAACTGGCCGTGGTGCTGGCGGCCAGTATTCTTGTCCTTCTTTATTTCGCCGGTTACCTGCACATCCCCGACCCCCTCGAAGGCAAGATGGCCAAGGTGTTCTCGCTCACCATGCTCGACGGAAAAAAGGTGAACCTCGCGGACCATCTCGGCAAAGACGCCGTGCTGCTAGACTTCTGGGCGGTGTGGTGTCCGCCCTGCAGGCGCTCTCTTCCAGAACTGGCGCGACTCGCCGAGGAATTCGGGCCGCGCGGCCTGGCCGTATACGCGGTCAACCAGCAGGACTCCGCCGACGCCGTGCGGAACTTCCTGAAGAACGGGAACATGAAAGTCCCCGTGCTGATGGACCCCGACAGCGTCGCGGGCAATCTCTATGGCGTCTCCAGCATCCCCAAACTGGTGCTCATCAACCGGACCGGAACGGTGGTGCTGGTGCAGACGGGTTACGGCCCCGGCACCGAATTGCGCATTCGCAGCGCAATTGAAGCCGCGCTCCAGTAGGCGAAAGGGAGGGCTGCTTCGGGCCCTGCGGCGCGCGAAAGGATGGTTCCCATGACGTCAACGCTTCTGTGTGTCTTGTCGCTTGTGTCTGCCCTGTCCGCCCCCGAAGTGATCATGTCGGAGGAGAAGATCGTCCTCCCCACCTACGAAACGGAAAGCCCTGACAAGGTCCCGCTCTTTTACCGGCCCGAAGAGGTGCAGCTGGCCGAAAAGCACGTCTATCCCTACCCGTTCTACGATGTGAAGTCGGTGGAGAAGAAGGACAGGGAGTACACGGCGGTCATTCTCGAAAACGGGTACATCAAGATATGCGTCACACCGCAAATGGGTGGCCGGTTGTACTACGCGATTGACAAGACCAACGGCTACAACATCGTCTACAACAACCGGGTCGTGAAACCGGCCCTCATCGGCACGCTCGGCGCATGGACCTCGGGCGGCGTCGAATGGAACACGCCCCACCACCACCGCGCCACCAGCCTCATTGACGTGGATTACAGGCTGGTCGAAAACGCCGACGGCAGCAAGACCGTCTGGGTGGGCGAATACGAGAAACGCTGCCAGACGCGCTGGCTGGTCGGCCTGACGCTGGAGCCCGGCAAGTCTTACGTGAAGCTGGAATGCAAGAGTCTCAACGTGACCCCGTACCCCTATCCCGCCCTGTTCTTCGCAAACACCGCGGTGCATACAAACGACAGCTACCAGTTCATCTTCCCGCCCGATGTCGAAATGATGAACTTCCACTATGTGAGCGAGTTTACGCGCTGGCCCGTGCCCAACCAGGTCTACCAGTCAGCCGACTACACCCACGGCGAGGACCTGTCCTGGTGGAAATCGGCGGTGCAGCCCGTCTCCTTCTTCGTCACCAAGACCAGCCAGGATTTCATGGGCGGCATTGACCACGACAGGAACGCCGGCATTGCGCTCATCGGCGACCACCGAATCTTCAAGGGCAAGAAGCTCTGGAACTGGGGCAAGAACGAGGTCCAGAAGAACTGGGACGAGAAACTGACGGACGAGGACGGCCCCTATGCCGAACTAATGATGGGCCTCTACTCGGACAACCAGCCCGACTACAATTTTGTGGCCCCCTTCGAGACCAAGTACGGCACCATGTACCTCTACGGAATCAGGGAAATGGACGGCATCAAGGAGGCGAACACGGATTTCGCCGTCAACCTGGACGTGAAGGACGGGCAGGCGCTGGTGCAGGTGAACGCCACCTCGGTTCAGAAGGAACTGAGGGTGGATCTTGCGCTCAAGGGCAGGACGGTTCTCACCGAAGCGGTCGAGATATCCCCTGCAAAACCCTATCAGCACTCGATTGACATTGCTTCGGACACGGTGCTGGAGGACCTCAAACTGACACTGTCCAACGGTGACGGCGCGGTGCTGCTTGTCTGGCAGAAGCAGCCACCAAAGAATGAGCCTTTTCCGGAGGTCTATCAGGACCCGAAAGACCCGAAGGAATACACTTCCAGCCAGGATCTGTACTTCGCCGGGTTGAAAGTCGAGCAGTTCGGCAACACCAACTTCGATTACATGAAGTACTACGAGGCGGCCCTCGCCCTCAATCCGAATGACCTGCTGACCAACACCCAGTTGGGGACGATTTATCTGAAGAAGGGGCAGTATGACAAAGCGGAGGAACACCTGAAGAAGGCCGCGGAAGTGGTCACCGGCAACCACAAGAAAGCCCAGGACGCCTCGTCACTCTACTATCTGGGAGTGTGCTTCATGAGGCAGGGTAAGACAGAAGAAGCCCTCGACATGCTCTACCGCTCCACCTGGGATTATGCGTGGACCTCGGCGGGATACACCCTGGCCGCGCAGCTCGAGGGTTCGCTCAGGCGTTGGGACAGGGCGCTGGACGCCGCCGAACGGGCATGCAGGGCCAACACCCAGAATGCGGAGGCGCTGCTGGCGAAAGCCATTGTCTTGGGACAGCTCGGGGCGGTTTATGAAGCGGCAGACGCCGCAACAGAAGCGCTTGCGGTCGATCCCATTTGCTTTGGCGCCATGAATGAGCTCCGGTGCCTTGGGCTTGCCCCAATCGCCGGAAAGGGTTCCCGGGAACTTCTGGCGACGCTTATCAAGTGCCTTCGCGCGGAACCGTACAACTACATCGAGACAGCGGCGCGTTACAGCGCCTTTGGCCTCTGCGCCGGCGCGGCGAATGTGATGGAACTCGCCGCCGAAGCGGCCGAAGCGGCGTTGAATTCCAATCCGATGGTCCACTACCACCTCGGAATGTATCTGGACATGAACGGAGATCGGAAGAGCACACGTCTGAACTCCAGTCACGATCAGATCTCGT
>CALDSM010000088.1 GCA_937923585.1 uncultured bacterium | reverse complement strand
CCCGCACCCGCGGCGCCCGCGCCGTCCCCGGCACCTGCACCCGCGGCGCCCGCCGCGGCACCTGCGCCCGTTGCCGCGCCAGAGGCACCCGCGGCGGCCCCCGCCGCAGCGGCCCCCGAATGGACCTATGCGCGCTACATGGAACTCGCCAAGGCCACGGGCCGCAAGATGGAGATTTCCGAGGACGCGTTCAAGAAGGTCCTGCAGCGCCGGGACAAGGTGTTGAAGCGCATTGAGGAATATCTCACCGGCAAATTCAAGGCCGCGCAGCCGGAGGTGATGCAGGCGTTCAGGGACGTGCCGCGCGACTATTTCCATTACAACTACGAGGGCAAATTCAACACCGTCTCAAACGCATACGACGCCGAGGCAAAACCCTGGGGGCTGGGTTACGGCTCGGTCATGAGCGACTATCTCGGCCAGGCCTACATGACGCAGTTGGCCCAGCCCAAAGCCACGGACACGGTCCTGGAGATCGGCACGGGCAGCGGGTTCCAGATTTCGCTGCTGTCCCGGATTGTGAAGGAGGCCTACAGCATCGAGATCATCGAGCCCATCGGCAAGGGCGTCGGCGAACTGTTCAAGCCCATCGGCTACGACAACGTTCACACAAAGGTCGGCGACGGCTATTTTGGCTGGCCAGAGGTCAAGGACGGGTTCGACATCATCATGGTCACCTGCGCGGCCCGTTACGTGCCGCCGGCGCTGCTGGAGCAGCTCAAGTCCAACGGAAAGCTGATCATCCCCGTGGGCTCGCCCATCCGCGGCACACAGACCCTGTTCGTCTACACCAAGGACGCCGAGGGCAAAGTGCATTCGCGCCGCGACGTGGGCGTGCATTTCATTCCGATGAAGGGCGCGGTGGAAAAGAATCCAAAGCCTGCGAACTGAGACACCCTACTGGGAGCGCCGGCGTCTCGCCGGCATGACTTGCGAAAAGGACCTGCCGGCGGGACGCCGGCGCTCCCAGTACGCTTTTACGCCGCCTCCTCTGGCACGCGCAGTTCCTTTCGGAATGCGGTGATCCGCTCCTTGAGCTTCTTCACCGTGTCGGCGTACGCCGGGTCGTCATAGACGCTCCGCAGTTCCTCCGGGTCCTTCTTCCGGTCAATCAATTCCCATTCATCTATCTTGCCGGGCAGGTAATAGTGGATCAGCTTGTACTCGTCCGTGCACACGCCGTAATGCGGGTACACATGGTGCGGCTGGGGAAACTCGTAGTACTGGTAGTACATGGCCGTGCGCCAGTCCCCGGGGGTCTTGCCGCGCAGCGCGGGCAGGAACGAACGCCCCTGCATGTCGTCCGGCGTTTCAAGACCGACCGTGTCCAGGAAGGTCGGCGCAAAGTCCGTGTTGAGCACCATGTCACGGTTCACCGTGCCCGGCGCAATCACGCCGGGGAACCGGGCCACAAAGGGCATCTTCAGCGATTCCTCGTACATGAAGCGCTTGTCGTACCAGCCGTGGTCTCCCAGGAAGAACCCCTGGTCGGAAGTGTAGATGACCAGCGTATTGTCGGCCAGCCCCTCTTTGTCCAGGAAATCGAGCAGCCGGCCCACGTTGTCGTCCACGGAGGCGATCACGCGCAGGTAGTCCTTGATGTACCGCTCGTACTTCCAGTGTGCCAGCGCGTCGCCCTCCAGCCCGGCGGGCGGCTCCTGTTTGAGATCCGTCGGGGTGAGGTCGCGGTTGACACGCATCGTTGCTTCCGCGGCGGCGCGGCTTCGGTGGGCATAATCGTCCTTGAAGGTGTCCGGTTCGGGAATGTCGTCCTTCTCGTACATATCGGCATGCCTGGCGTCGGGAATCCAGTTGCGGTGGGGCGCCTTGTGGTGGCACATCAGGCAGAACGGCGCATTCTTGTCCCGATTCTGAATGAACCCGATGGCCGTGTCGGTGATCAGGTCGGTGACATAGCCGGTGCGCTTCACCTTCTTGCCCATTTCGATCATCATGGGATCAACGTATTCGCCCTGGCCGGGCAGAACACTCCAGTAGTCGAACCCGGTCGGCTCGCTCACCAGATGCCACTTGCCGATCATGGCGGTCTTGTACCCGGCGGCCTGCAGCATCTTCGGAAAAGTGGGCTGGCTGCCGTCGAACTTGTCGCTGTTGGTCTTGAATCCGTTCAGGTGGCTGTACTTGCCCGTGAGGATGCACGCGCGGCTGGGGCCGCAGATGGCGTTGGTGCACAGACAGTTG
Organism: uncultured bacterium; assembly: GCA_937923585.1. Classification (GTDB taxonomy): domain Bacteria; phylum Hydrogenedentota; class Hydrogenedentia; order Hydrogenedentales; family CAITNO01; genus CAITNO01. Next base: position 1,208 of record CALDSM010000088.1, on the reverse strand, counting down.
TCCATGCGTACGCCTTCCTTTGCGATGCGGTCAATGTTGGGCGTCTGGTTGATGCGGCTGCCGTAGCAGCCGATCGCGTGCGCCGCATGGTCGTCGGACATGATAAAGACGATATTGGGCCGGCCTTTGCCCGGTTTGGCTTCGGCAGATGCGGGCAACGCGCCCATCGCCGCGCCCAGCCCCAGCATGCCCAGTCCGCCCAGCATTTCCCTGCGTGAATACATGTTTCCCATATCGTTCTCTCCTGCGGCCGCAGCGCCGGTTCACACCGACCCAAACCGGCTCCGCATTAAAATGCCCGGAACCCGTCCCGAAACCAATTTAACAACACTTGCTCCTGCCAAGAAACCGTCTCGTCCGTCATCCCCGCGAAAGCGGGGACCCAGAATCTCCGCCAGAACCCTGGATTCCCGCCTTCGCGGGAATGACGGAGATGCGATTCCATTCTGCGGATTTTTTGGCCGTTTCACTGTGCCACGGAGGTTCCGGAATAACTTCTACTCTTCCACCGCGTAGACGTTGTCCACCTTTGCCACCACGCTGCCGGCGCCCGACCCGACCACCGCGCACCCGCCGTCGCCGGTCAGCACCAACGCATTGCCATTCATGCCGGGCAGATCGTCGAAGCTGAAGTTCCACAACAACTCACCCGTGCCGGTGAACTTGGCAAGGCCCATCTTGCCGTTGGACAGCGTGCCGGTGGCGACCAGTTCGCCCAACGGCGTTTCCGCAAACGCATTGGGCTCTCTGAGGGTCTCTCCGTTCGCGTAATTCTTCGCCCACAGCTGGTCCCCGTCACCGTCCAGCCGCGCCATCCAATATCCGTGATTGAGAACCTTGGTGATGTCGTTGACCAGCATGCCGCCCATGACGTACCCCCCGTCGGCGGTCTGCAGCACCGTGTTGGAACTGGCGCCATGGTTTGCGGGGAGATACTGGTAGGTCTTGGACCACGCCAGGCCGCCGGCCGCCTCCAGCTTTATCAGGAGGGCCATGTAGCCGTGCGGCGCGCCGTTGGACGAATATCCGGTCAGGATGTACCCGCCGTCCTCCGTCTGCTGCCCGCCCGTGATGATTTCCTCGTAGGCCTTGGCGTTGTCGTTGATCACTTCGTTGATCTCGACATTGCCGTCCGCGTCGGTCTTGAGGATGCTGGCCAGGCAGATCGGAAGAGCGTCGTGTAGGGAAAGAGTGTAGATCTCGGTGGT
>CALDSM010000087.1 GCA_937923585.1 uncultured bacterium | reverse complement strand
GCCCAGCCCGGGTGCAATCCTATGTGTCCGGCCTCGCCCCCGTGGCCACCCGCTTCGTCAACAGCATTCCCCAACTCTCGTCCATGCAGGGCGGTCCGATACACTTCGACTGGCTCCACAAAATGCCCCTGGAGATGGCGTTCCTGTTTGACCAGGCCTCCCCCGGCCGTTTTGGCGTCACGCTGTTCTTCCAGGAGCATCCCACCGGCGCACCGCTGGACCAGATGGTAAACGGTTCCAGTTTCCTGGGCGACCTCCAGCCAATTTACTGGTCCTCCCCCGGGCTCCGACGGGAACCGGGCGGACGGTTGCTGGTTGACGGCCAACTCGACATTCCGACGCAAATCCAGCAGCAGGCCGCCGGCATATGGACCCAGTATCAGCCGGTCGAGCCCCCCCCCATTCGCGGAAACCATTTTCTCGAAATCGGCATCAACAACTGCAACGGCGCGCTGCTTCAGATTCAGGGGGCGCTGTTCAATCTGTTCACGCCCTGGGCGGACGTGCCGCTTCAGGAAACCCTGAATGCCGCGGCGCGGAATGTTGCCAGCGCAGCCGCCTCTGCCGACCTTGCGGGCAATGACTGTCTAAAGTTCAACGTTGAATTGCGGTGTGCGGACTCCCCCTCGGCGGAGGCGCTGGCCACCGTTTGCCGAACGGCGGGCCAGGCATTGGCCGCCTGGCTCCAGGCCGCGCACGGCTTCCAACTGACCGGGAATGTGGAGGCCGACCGGACCCGAGTCCGTGCGGACTACCAACTGACCGGCTTCGAACCGCGCCTCAAGCGCGCCTTGGGCGGATAACAAGGAATTGACTTACACACAGTGGTGACATAGGATATGCCCTTCCCTGGGAATTCCACCGTCACACGAACGAGGAGAACAGCATCGTGAAAAAAGGATGCCTCATTGCACTGCTGGCTTTTGTCCTGCTAATCGTCGCGGCCGTTGCGGTTCTCGGCGTGGCTTATGCCAGGGCCAGCCGCCAGTTTGGCCTGGCCGAGGCCCCCGCCATCTCCCACGAAACCGTGGCCACCGGAAACACAGTCCTGCGCGTGGTCTTCAAGCCGGAGACCATATCCCCCCTCCTGGCACAGCTCATTCCGGCGGAGCAAATCCCCCCATCGCTGGCCAAGATGGGCTATGCCCCCGACAAATGGCTGCCGTACATCCTGCCGCGCGAGGGAGCAATCCTCGCCGCGCCCGACATGGCCAACAACAAGTTGAATCTGACCTTCTTTGTCAATGAGAAGCGTGGCGGGCCGTTCATCGTGGACCTCCTCAATAACCGTACCGATATTAAGGCTCAGAATCCGCTGAACAACATCCCCGGCGTCACATGGGATGGGCAAGGGGCGACTTTGGCCGAGAGAGGCGCGCTGGAACTCCGCGGCAGCATGGCCATTCCGGACACCGTGGAGCCTGCCATTCTCAAGAGCTGGAAACCCACCCCGCCGGTCGAGCCCCTGCGGATAGAGGGCGCCCATACCCTAGAAGCGGTCATGGACAACCGAAACGGCAACATTCTGGCCGTCTATGGCGCCCTCATGGCCGCACAGGGCCGGGACTGGGAAGTGCTCCTGAAGGACCCGAACGTTGGCGCGATGGTCAGCGGCGTGCTCCCGGACATCCTCGACATTCGGGCCGCGGCCGACCTGATTGACTTTGACACCGCCACCGTCAATCTGCGCGTGGATGCCACGGCAGAGAAGGGCCCCGGCCTTGAGTTCATGGTCAAGATGGTTTGGCCCAACGTGCTCGAGGCCGCCGCGCAGCAGGGCATCACGGTCAAGGGAGAGCCGCTTTGGGACCAGCAGAAGGGCGCGCTGCTCATTGATTTGACCCTGTCGGGTTTCAGGCCGGCGCTCGAAAGGGCCGTGGGACGCAGTCTTCCCGGTGCCGCTGCAGCCGAGACGGCCAAGAATTAGCCTGTTCCCCCCTATCCTAAAACACACAAACCCGGCCCTGTTGGGCCGGGTTTCGTTTTGGACCGGGCAGTGTACTGACTACAGCGGCTTTCGCCCGTGCAGCGCATGGGCCAGTGTGGCGTCGTCGGCATACTCCAGACCGCCGCCCATGGGCACGCCATGGGCGATTCGCGTGACCTGTACCCCCTTCGCCGTAATGACGCGCGACAGGTACAGCGCGGTGGCTTCGCCCTCGGCGGTCGCGTTGGTGGCAATAATCACTTCCCGAACCGTGCCGTCTCCGATGCGCCGCAGCAGGGCGTCCACACACAATTCCTCCGGTCCCACGTTCTCCAGCGGGCTGAGCACGCCGTGGAGCACGTGATACACGCCCCGGTAAGCCCCGCCCTTTTCAATCGCCATGGCGCCAACGGGCTGTTCCACCACGCACAGCAGGCCATGATCCCGCCGCGGGTCCTCGCAAATGGAGCAGGGGTCACTCTCGGCAAGATCACGGCACTTGGAACACAGTTTCACCCGGTCCCGGGCGGTCTTCACCGCGAATGCGAAATCCTCCGCAAGTTCCGGCGGTGCGCTCAGCAGGTGCAGCGCATATCGTTCCGCCGTCTTCTTCCCCACGCCCGGCAGGCGCCGGAATGCTTCGATCAGGTGTTCAACCGTGGGGGCGTTCAGCAGCATGTCGTCCCCTCACACGCGCTGCCGCGCACCCTTCGTCAGTCTCCGGCGCACGATTTCATACTGTTCGAGCACTTCCTCCCGCGTGAACACATCCAGCCGATCCGGAAACACAACCCCTTCCAGATGGTCACATTCGTGCTGGATAATGCGGGCAAGGAAATCAAAAGCCTCAAATTCGAAAGGCGTCCCGAGAACGTCCTGGGCGCGCACCTTGATGTGCGTCGCCCGGGCCACTCGGGCATACATCTGGGGCAGGCTAAGGCACCCCTCCTCCCCGTACTCGCGCCCTTCGCTTTCCTC
>CALDSM010000086.1 GCA_937923585.1 uncultured bacterium | reverse complement strand
CGATGCAAAACCGAGCCCAAGCACGGCCCCCGCGCGGTCCATGGCGCGTTTGGCGAGCCCGTAGCCGGCGCGGGCCGTGTTCGGGCTCAGCCGTACCAGCGGCACTCCGGCGAGACTGAACACATCAGCGCCCGCCAGCAACGCCAGCCGCACGTCGGGATTGACGCACACCTCCACGCCGTTCCGGTCGCAGCCCACCACCACGGCGCCCAGACAGGCGTCGGGCAGCGCGGCGGTGGTCAGGATAACGCGGTCAATGCGGCCCGGCTCCACCCATTCGCGCAAAAGCGCGTCCGCGCCGACCCGTCCGGCATCGGGGTCAAGCGGGGCGATTCCGGAAAGTTCAACCAGCATCGGCGCATGAAGGCGGATTTCCCCGGCAAGCGACGCGCACGCCCCCTCCGGACCCGCCAGCAGCACGCGCAGCCGCCAGCCCATGCGCCGGAGCGCTGACAGCGCCAGGGTGCGGGAACCGGCATACCACAGGACCAGCAGCGCCGTGTCCGCCACGGCAACGGTGCGGGAAAACTGCGACATGGGATCGTAGTACAGTTGCATGAGCGCGAGGAACAGGTAACCGGGGACCGCACCCGCCAGCGCCGCGCCGAAACCGCCGAACACATGGTCCGACGGCGCGAGCCGCCGCCGGAAATCGTGCAGCCCAAAGGCGTGCGCCATGGCCAGCCGCCACGCGAGAAAAAGCGGCATCCAGGCCAGCACCGAATAGAGGTGCTCCGCAGGCACCGCCGCGCCGTAGCGCAGCGGCATGGGCGCAAGCATGGCCGCAAAACCGGCCAGCACATCGAGCGCGGCCAGCAGCACGCCGGGACGCAGCCGGACCGAAGCACCGGCCGGGGCGGGTTTGAAAAGGGACTCCATGCATTGATAGTACGGGCAAAGGCCGGGCTTGCGCAAAGCGGGTCCGTGCCCAGCCCTCCGGCATCAAGGCTTCGGCGCCGGAGCGGCGCAGTTGCCTGTCATTCAGCCCCCCCTCCGCCCATGCGTCTCATGGGTCCGGTCCCTGTCTATCGGAGAGGTCCGACGAGCATCCCCAAGAGCGGGTGCGCAATCGGTCGCCGTCATGCCCCCTTGACGGCCTTGGCAGGCTTCTTTGCTGTTTTGGCGGGCTTCTTCTCCGCCTTTGCGGCCTTCCCGGCCGCTTCCGGCTTCTTCGCCTTCTTGGCCTTTTCGTCCCCCTTGGTCTTCACGGCTTTCTTCTTGGCCGACTTGCCGTCTTTTTTCGGCTTTGGCGCCGGCGCCTCCCATCCGGCGGCCGCAAGAATGGTCGCCACATCGGAATCCGCCGCGCCCTGGAAGAGGATTCCATTGGGCCATACCACCACCGCCGGTCCCTTGTCACCGCATTCGAGACCCGATGCCTTCAGCACCATCACCTTCCCCTTGGTCGCCTCGGCGGCCTTGGACAGGGCTTTGCGAAGCGCCTTCGACTCCTTTTTGCAGCACTTGCCGCCGCACACCAGCACATGGCCGACATCTGACAAAGACATGCTCTTCATGGAAATCCCTTTGCTGACGCGAAACATCCGCATCGGTCCCGACTACGGCGCCTTTTTCAGCAACAACCCGGGCAATTTGACAGTATATGCCCCCCGGGTGCCTTAGTCCAGCAGATCATCGCGGACACATCATCGCGGACGGACGCGCCCGCGCGGACGAAACCAGCGCCCTAGTGTAGTGAGTCGTCCTGATGGCATCTTATCTTGACGCGAGAATGCCGCGAAAAGCAGGTACAGACACGCCTTTCAAACTGCCGAAAGGCGAGTCAGTCCCCGTTTTTCGCTTGGTCTTCTGTGTCTGTTTACGTGGAATCAAGTGTGAATCACTACACTAGAATGCCGGATGAATGACCTTGACCACGTAGAAGCAGCCGGCTGCAATGAGCGCCGAGCAGGGGACCGTGAATATCCATGCCCACACAATGCGCTCGGCGACGCCCCACTTGATGCCGGACAGCTTGTTCGTGGCCCCCACGCCGATGATGGCGCCGGTAATCGTGTGCGTGGTGGACACCGGAATGCCCCAGTGCGTGGCCATGAACAGCGTGATCGCGCCCGCCGTCTCCGCGCAGGAGCCTCCCACGGGCCGCAGTTTGGTGAGGCGCATGCCCATAGTCTTCACAATGCGCCACCCGCCCATGGCCGTGCCCAGCGCCATGGCAATGCCGCATCCCCAGATGATCCAGGCCGTGTTGAGGTGGAACAGCGACAGTTTGGCCTCGGGCTCTATCTTGCCCGCGGCGATCAGCAGCGCCAGAATGATGCCCATGGTCTTCTGCGCGTCATTGCCGCCGTGTCCCAGTGAGTACAACGCCGCCGAGAACAGCTGCACCCTGCGGAAAAACTTGTCCACCTGCGCGGGCCGCCAGCGGCGGAACAGCCAGAAAACGGCGACCATGATTGCGAAGGCCAGCACAAAGCCGATCAGCGGGGCCAGCGGAATGAACTTCACCGTCGCCCACACCTTGTCCCAGCTGATGACGGCTTTCCCGCCGTGGGCCATGCCGGCCCCCACCAGCCCGCCAATCAGCGCGTGAGAGGAACTGGTGGGCAGCCCCCAGAGCCATGTGGCGAGATCCCACACGATGGCGCCGAGCAGCGCCGTGAGCACCACGTACACAAACGCGGCGTCGGCCGGGTCAATGTGAACGATCTTCTTGATCGTGTTGGCCACCTCTGTGGGGAAGATAAGGATGGCGACAAAATTGAAGAAGGCCGCCCACAACACCGCCTGCCGCGGCGACAGGACCCGCGTGGACACGATGGTTGCGATGGAGTTGGCGGCGTCGTGAAACCCGTTGATCATGTCGAACGCCAGCGCCGCAACGACGGTGATGATGACCACAGTCCAAAGAAGCGTCATGGATCTACGATGCCTCTATCACGATGCTCTGGACGATGGAAGCCACCGCCTCGCAGCGGTCGGTGGCCTTTTCCAGACGCTCGTACAGTTCCTTCCACTTGATCAGCGTGATGGCATCGCGCTCCTCCTGGAAGAGCTTGGCCAGCGCATTGCGCATGATCAGGTCGCCCTCGTTCTCCAGGTCGAAGATCCTGCCGCAGTGCTGCTTGATGGCCTCCGAATACTTCATGTTGCGGAGCATCGGCATGACCAGTGTGACCTCTTTGGCGCATTCCACCAGAATGTCCGCAAGCACGCGCGCCTCGGGCCGCACTTCCGTAATCTCGTACAGCATGACGCGGGATGCGAGCGATTCCACCGAATCCACCACGTCGTCGAGCCGCTGGATGAGCGTGTGGATGTCCGCGCGATCCATGGGCGTGATGAAGGTCCGGTGCAGCGCGTCCATGCAGGAGCGCGTCACCGCATCCGCCTCCTTTTCCAACTCCTTGATCACCGCGGCGCGGACCGTCATGTCGCCGTCCTCGGCGAACATGGCCTTCAACTCCTCGCAGACTCGCTGGCCCAGCGTGGCGTGCAGCTCAAACAGGTCGAAGTAACCGTGTTCCTGCGGCAGCAATTTCCGAAACATGCTCGTCCTTTCCCAGCCTTGGCGCTGTTCTCCGGTCGCTTTTGTACTGCGTTTATTTCCCTACACCGCTTTCATTAAACAAAACCAATGTTAAGAAACAGTTAATCCGGGGAATGGTCGGTGTTCTTTTGCGGTCTCCTCCAAGACAAGGGACGAAAAGGACTTAAGAGACTCAAGGGACGCCGACAATCGCCTGCTCGAAAGAGCCAACCTTGTCCCTTCCGTCCTTCCTCCCCTGCCGCCTATTCCCTTGGCGCCGGAAACCACAGCGTGAACCGGCTGCCTTTCCCCGGTTCGCTTTCCAACTCGACCCGGCCACCGTGCAGCGACATGATGTGTTTCACAATGGCCAGGCCCAGTCCCGTGCCGCCCATGGCCCGGCTGCGGCCGCGGTCCACGCGGTAGAACCGTTCAAATATCCGTGACTGGTGGTCCAGCGCGATGCCGGGACCAGTGTCGGTAACGGATATCGCCGTCTCATTTGGGCCGGGAACCGCCTCCATCCGGACCTCTCCGCCGGGCTCGCTGAACTTGACGGCATTGTCCAGCAGATTCAGCAGTGCCTGCTCCGCCAGGGCCGGATTCGCCTCCATGGCAAGCCCCGCCGGACATGAGACGGAGATCCGCACCTGCCGGTCCGCCGCTTTGGGCGCGCAGGCCTGGACCGCCCCCTCCATGACCGTGGCCACGTCAACATGCTCCAACCCCGGATCGCCGGAGGTTTCCGTTCGCTCCAACCGCGCCAGGGAGAGAATGTCGTCCACCAGCGCCGCCAGACGGTCGGCCTGCCGCGCGATGATTTCCAGGAACCGGTCGCGCGATTCCGGGTCGTCCCTGGCGTCGCTCAGCAGGGTTTCGGCGTAACCCTTGATCGAAGTTACGGGGGTGCGTATCTCGTGGGACACGTTGGCGACGAAGTCGCTGCGCACGCGCTCCAGGCGGCGCAGTTCGGTCACATCCTCCAGCACCAGCAGCGCGCCCGCCTCGCCGCCGCGCCCGGCGCGCAGCCCCGTGGCGGAAACCATCAGGTGCCGCCCGGCCGGCGCGCTCAGGGTCACGTCCTCGCAGAACGGCGCCGGTCCGGCAAGCATCCGCGCCACGCATTCCTGAAGCTGCGGGTTCTGCACCACCTCGCGCACCTCCCGCCCGCGGGCGGTGTCGGCGCTGACGCCGAACAGTTCGGCCGCGGCGCGGTTCAGGCTGATGACGCGCCCGTTCCGGTCCACCGCCAGAACGCCCTCTTCCATGCTGGACAGCACCGCATCGAGTTCGGCGCGCTGCCGGTCCGCCGCTTCCATGCGCTCGCGCAGGTCACGGGCCATGATGTTCATCGCCCCGGCCAGTTCGGCCAGTTCCGCCGAGTCGGGCGGCACCAGCCGCGTCTCGAAATCGCCCGCCGCCAGGCGGCGTGTGCCCGCGACCATCCGGCTCACGGGTCCGGCGATGCGCCGCGCCAGAAACATGCTGACAACCACGGCCAGCAGCGCCACCCCGGCGCCGGCCAGGGCGATGCGCAGGTAGGCCCCGCGCAAGGCGTCATTCACCGAGGCCAGTGAGGTGCTTGCACGCACGACGCCGGCGACGGCTCCGTTTTCGCGCACCGGAAGGGCCACATACACCCAGTCCTGCCGCAGCGTGTGGCTGTACCGGACCGCGCTCCCCACGCGTCCCGCAAGCGCCTTGCGGATCTCGGGGCGGTCGCCGTGGTTGTCCATCTTCTCCGGCGGCTCGTCGGTGTCGCCGATCACCCTGCCCGAGGGAAGAATGACGGTGACGCGCGTGCCCGAGAGCCTGCCGACTTCCTTGCAGATCGCATCCACCCGGGCGGTCTGGGCTTCCGAAAACAGCCCGGCCAGTTCCAGTTCCACAATGCCGGCGCGGGACTCAAGCGCGGCGGCGGTCTGGCCCAGATGGAACGCACGCATGGACCGGGATGTCTCCCAGATCCACGCCGCGAGGCTGACCAGGGTCACCGCCAGAAATGCGAAAAGGATCTGGCTGAACAGGCTGCGCCGCGCCACGGGTCACTCCCTGAAACGGTAGCCCACGCCGCGCACCGTCTCGATGCGTTCGCCGTGCGCCCCGAGTTTCTTGCGGAGGCTGACCACATGCACGTCCACCGAACGATCCGTCACGGGATAACCCGGCCCGTGCAGTGTGTCCACCACCTGCGCGCGCGTGAACACGCGGCCCGGCCGCCGCGCCAGGAGCCAAAGCAGATCGAATTCCGACCGGGTGAGATCTATCGCGAGCCCGTCCAGCGACACCCCGCGCTGATCCGGACGCAGCACCAGATCCCCCGCCCGGACCGGGGCGCTTTCGCCCTCATCCTCCTGCGCCTGCCGGCGCAGCACCGCGCCCACCCGCGCCACCAGCACCTTGGGGCTGAAAGGCTTGGTCACATAGTCATCGGCGCCCAGTTCCAGTCCGCGGATGATGTCCCGCTCGGAACTGCGCGCCGTCAGCATGACGATGGGGACCCGCGCCGTGCGCGGGTCGTTCTTCAGCATGGCGCACACCTCGAACCCGTCAATCCCGGGAAGCATCAGGTCCAGCAGCACCAGCGCCGGAAGTTCTTTTCGGAACTCGTCCAGCGCCTCCGCGCCCGACTCGACACAGATGCAGGCATAGCCCGCCCGGGCCAGATTGTAGCGGACCAGTTCCCGGATGTCCTCCTCATCCTCGACCACGAGTATGGGTTTGTTCGACATGGGCGCTCCTGCATTTCCCCGCCTCAACATGTGGAAGTATCGTTCCTCTTTGTTAGGGAAGAGTTAGCGCGCGCCGGGCGCGGCCTGCTCAGGTCTGCCACTTTGCCCTTCGCCCTTTGCCCTTCTCAGTCCAGGGCCAGTTCCGCGGCCCGGTAGGCGCCGTGGTATACGCCCATCCCGTCCAGCTTGATGATGCCGTCGCAAAGCATGGACAGCAGATCGTCCTCGTCAATCAGTAGGCGCAATGTTTGCAGGGCCAGCGGAAGGCTGTCGCACTCCTGCGTGCCGTCGCCCAGTTCGGACGCGCGGATCGCGCCCCAGGCCTCGTGCCCGCCGACCCGCTCCAGAAGCAGCTTGGGGATGGGATAGAAGGCCAGTTCGCTGGGCTTGGTCAGCATCACGTCGCTGGCGCGCATGAGCAGGTTGGTCGTGTACACGGCGGCGTAGATGTCGCTGTTCAGGAACGTGTGCAGGCCTCCGGGCAGGTCTTCCCCTTCGGCGCGCTCGGCAAACGCCGCGGTCTCCGCCCAGTCCGTGTGGCGGACGGCCAGGTCCAGCGCGCCGGGTACGGCCCGCATCACCGTGTCATGAATGCGCCGGTGATCGCCGAAATTGATGAACAGGGTCACGCTCTTCTCGCGCAGGCGGGGCATCAGGTCGCGGAGTATGGCGATGAACAGGCCCTGCTGCGCACCCGCGCCGCCCACGGAGATGAGCAGCCGGCGCGGCGCTTTGGCCTGGATGCGCGTCAGCCTTGCCCCGCAGTCCAGCACGGCGTTGGACGCCAGTTCATGGTCAATGTAATGTCCGGTCATGACAAGCTGCGCCGCAGGCACGCCGTGCGGCGTCTGTCCGCGCCGTCCCATGCCCTTGAGCGTGCGGAAGCCGAAATACGCCGACGGCGACTGCACGGTCTGGATGCCGCCCGGCGCGAGATGGAATCCCAGCGGGCAGTTGTCGGGGATGATGTTGACGACGCGCCTCAGCCCGGCATGCAGCGCCCCGTGCGCCGCAAAGGGATGGGACGCGAGAAAGGGCATGTCCTTTGGGATCTCACCGTACACGTCCGAGAAGAGCGCCGACGCCTCCATGACGGGGTAGTTCTTCTCCAGGCGCTTGTACCACTTGCCCATCAGCGGATCCCAGAGCATCCGGTTGAACAGTTTTGATCGCTGGCTGATGCGCGAGCCCAGCGAGTACCACTTGTCCATGTCGCGGATCATGCGCGCGCCGGGCGAGTCGAATCCGAGCAGGTCGAACCAGTACGGAACGAGCCCCATCGAATGGACCGCCGACGCAAGGGCCATGGCGATGCGGTAGTGGCCGTAGCCCATCCGGATGGTGCCGATGAACACCCCCTTTTCCGGATCAATGGCCGCCCCGCCCTTTCCGGACACGACGTTTTGCACGCCGATGTAGGGGCCGACGACGGGGTTCTCCACCGCGGACAGCGGATATTTCAGTCCGGCCGCACCGCCGTACTTGCGGATAAAACGCTCCCGCAGCCGCCGGCCCTGTTCCACCCGCCGCGGACCAATCTCGTTGCCGAACACCTGCACCTGTTCCGTACCCATGCGCACATCATACCCGAACCGCTTTCCCCGGGTCATCTGTTGTTGATTTCCGGCCATGATGCTACAATGAATTTAGAAACCGCCGTGACATGCGGGACAGCCGCCCCCGGCTGTCGGCATGCAGTGAACGCGCGAGGGGTTGACAGGCGAGGGCGCCTGTCCTGCATTGTCTTGGCGGAACTTGGAGCGAGAACAGTGCCAACCTACGAGTACCACGCCATCCGCGCCGAGGGCGACGAGGAGCATGAGCACTCCAAGTCCTTTGTCGGGGGAATCGTCATCGCGCGCGACCGGCACGAGGCCAAGGCCAAACTGCGCGAGCAGGGACTGAAGGCGACCATGCTCAAGCGCGCCCGCGGCATCATGGCCGTCATCAAGTGGCTTGACGCCGACATCCGCTGACCCGTCCCCTCTGTCATGCCCGCGCATGCGGGCATCCAGTCTCACCGATTTTCCCCCCGCCCGGCAGATCAGGTACAATCCGCCCATGCAGGTCGTATTCGTCATACCGGTCTACAACGAGCAGGAAACCGTGGAACCGCTCGCCGAGGGAATCATCTCGCAGATGGGCGGACGGCCGCACCGAATCGTTTTCGTGAACGACGGCAGCACGGACGAGTCGTGGGCGCGCATCCTCAAGCTGCGCGAAAAGCACCCCAACATTGACGCCATACGGCTGCGCCGCAACTTCGGAAAGACCATCGCATTGACGGTGGGCTTCGCCCACGCGCAGGGCGGCATCATCGTCACGATGGATGCCGACCTGCAGGACGACCCCCGCGAGATACCGCGCATGCTGGCCCCCATCGAGGAGGGAAAAAGCGATGTCGTCTGCGGGTGGAAGCAACGGCGCCGGGACCCGTGGCACAAGACCTTTCCGTCGCGCATCTACAACGCCTGGATCGCGCGCACCTTCAAGCTGCCGCTGCACGACGTCAACACCGGGTTCAAGGCAATGCGCAACACGGCCATCTGCGGCATACCCCTCTACGGCGACATGCACCGGTTGATCCCCGTCTTTGCCGCCAGCATGGGATTCCGCGTCATCGAGATTCCCGTCGAGCACCTGCCGCGCAGGTTCGGCAAATCAAAATACGGGTTTGGCCGCTTCGGACCCGGCGCGTTCGACGCCATTACGGCTGCCTTTCTGACAAAATACGGTGAAGCACCCGGGCAGTACTTCGGGCGCATGATTCTGCTCTGCGGTGTGATGATTATGGCCGTGCTCTTCGCGGCGCTGGCGGCATCCGTGCTCGTGGCGATCTTTCTGAGCGGAGCGAACTACGGCGAACAGCTCGCCATGACCGCAATCATCCTGCTCATGATACTCATGAGCCTGGTCATCGTCTGCGTCGGCACCGTCGGCGTCGGACTCGGCTTCGTGGCCGAACTCCTCCTGCGCCGCACCCCCGCCCCCGATCCCGGCCGGTATATCGCCGAAAAGCACCTCGGGTAAGAGGGATGCTTTTCTGACGCTCGTCTGTTGCGGGCGTTCGCAGACGGCAACACCCCGGCACGCCGTCTATAACGGTGCGTCGGGGTGTGCTGTCTCGGCTCTGAAAACCGGAAGATCCGGCTTATAACCTTCTTCTGGAAACCGCCAGCAAAGCCAACAGACTGAGCCCGCCCACGAATAGGTCGCTGACGATCTTCTCAATCTTGCCGAGGCTGAACTCTCCTTTATTGCCAAGACATCCGCTGCCGGTTTCCTCATCCAGCCCGGCCTCGGTGCGGCTAATCTGGCCGTCACTGTTGGTGTCCGTCGCGCCGTACACCCATTGCGGCAGGGCCGGATATGCGGCCATCAGTTCGGCGTAACTGAGCCTGCCGTCCCCGTTGGCGTCCACCGTGTCAAAGGTTGTCGCAAGGGCGGCCTGCAGGGCCGTTACGGACTGCGGGGTTCCTTCACCTTCACCTTCACCCTCGCCCTCCGCGCCGCAGGGGCCGGTGGATATGGTCAGCCCGATGGGTGTGTTGGGGGCCACCGTGGTGTTTGCCGACGGGCTCTGCCGCATGACAAGACCCGCCGCGACGGTGTGGCTGCATGACTGGCTCACTGTGCCCAAGCTGAGCCCGGCGGCGGTTAACGCCGCGCCGGCGGCCGCCTGCGTTTGTCCCACCACACTGGGCACGCTAAGGTCGCCGCCGCCCCCCGTAACCGGCCACAGCTTCACCGCACCGTCCAGCGACCCGGTAAGCACTCTGGTCCCGTCCGGGGAGTAGGCCACGGAGGTGATATCGTTCATGTGCCCGACAAAAGTGCGGACGACCGCGCCCGTCTGCGCATCGCACAGCCTCGCATTGGTGTCGTAGGCGGTCCCTCCCCCAAGGAGCACCTTGGTTCCGTCCGGGGAGAAGGCCACGGAATGCACCTCTTCCGAAGACGCGGTGATGGTGAGAAGGATTGCGCCTGTTTCCATGTCCCACAACTTTGCCGTGTTGTCCTCCGAACCGGTGAGGACCTTCGTGCCGTTCGGGGAAAATGCCACGGAGGTCACGGCGTCCGTGTGTCCGGTGAAGGTGCGAATGGCCGCACCGCCCCCCGACCCCCACAGTTTGGCCGTGCCGTCAACGGATCCGGTGAGAATTTTTGACCCGTTCGGGGAAAACGCCACGGAGTACACCCAGTGCGTGTGCCCGGTGAAGGTGGCGGTTTCGGCGCCTGTCGCTGCGTTCCACAGTTTGGCCGTGTGGTCACTCGATCCGGTAAGCACCCCCGCACCATCCGGAGAAAAAGCCACAGAGGTCACCATGCTCTCATGCCCGGTGAAGGTTTGGAGCACCGTGCCTGCCGCCGTATCCCATAGTTTGGCCTTTTGGTCCTGTGACCCGGTGAGCACCCTGGTCCCGTCCGGGGAAAAGGCCACGGCGCGCACATGGTCCGCATGCCCGACGAAGCTGCGGATTTCCGTGCCTGCTGCCGCATCCCACAACCGCGCCGTATTGTCTCCCGCCCCGGTGAGCACTTTGGTCCCGTCCGGGGAAAAAGTCGCAGCATGCACCAGGTCCGTGTGCCCTATGAAACTGCGGACAAGTCCTCCCGTGGAGGGGTTCCACAGTTTTGCCGTGTTGTCGTGATAGCCCGCCCCGGTGAGAATTCTGGTTCCATCGGGGGAAAACACCACGGACGACACCGCCGCCGCCGTGTGTCCGGCGAATGTATGAAGCTCTGTGGCCGAAGCGGTGTCCCACAGTTTCGCCGTACCGTCACCCATTCCGGTGGCCACGGTGGCCCCGTTTGGAGAAAGTGCGGCCGTGGTCCCGGAGAAGGTTTGAAGGGTTGCGCCCGTGGCCGTGTCCCAGAGCTTGGCGGTGTTGTCACTTGACGCCGCGATCACCTTGGTCCCGTCGGCGGAGAACGCCGCGGAAGACACATGCCCGGCCACCCCCGGATAGGTGCGGACCTGACCGCCCGTGGCCACATCCCAAAGTGTTACCTGGTAGGACCACGACCCGGTAAGCAGCTTGGTCCCGTCCGGAGAAAAGGCCACCGCATTCGTCTGGGACGACTCGATGGTATGAATGATGGTTCCCGTTGCCACGTCATACAGCCGGGTCTTGTCCCAGTTCCCGGTGAGCACCTTGGTCCCGTCCGGGGAGAGCGCCACGGCAAACACGGGCGCCGTGTTGCCCGTGAAGGTGAAGCTACGGATGACTGTTCCCGTCGCCGCGTCCCACAGCTTTGCCGTGTTGTCCGGATTTCCCGCCCCGGTGAGGACTTTGGCCCCGTCCGCGGAAAACGCCACGCCGAACACTGCGGACTTGTGCCCCGTGAAGGCGCGAAGAACCGCGCCTGTGTTGACGTCAAAGAGTCTCGCCTTGCCGTCTTCGGAGCCGACAATGAATTTTGTTCCGTCGGGCGAGTAGGCGACATTCGAACTTAGCATCCCATATCCGCATTGAACGAGGGGGAGGTAGATGTTGTCTTTTTCGACCACCTTCT
>CALDSM010000085.1 GCA_937923585.1 uncultured bacterium | reverse complement strand
GACCACCGAGATCTACACTCTTTCCCTACACGACGCTCTTCCGATCTTCTCTTGGAACCACGGCCCATATTCTGGGTCATCGCAAGCAAGAGATTGCCGCGCTTCGCTCGCAATGACGAGGGAACACTGGACTGAGGTCCGGGGATGAGACTGCCATGGTAATGCCCGACACGAGTGACCGCACCGAACAGCGCAAATTCGGCCTTGTGATGGCGGCGGCCTGCATTGTGCTCGGGCTGCTGCGGTGGGGGGTGCATTATTGGCTGCACGCGGAGTCCGTGGTTCCCGTCTGGCTGTTCGGGATAGGGGCGGCCTTTGGTGTGCTCGGTCTGGCGGTCCCGCGGGTGCTTCAGCCGGTGTTCGTGATCTGGATGAAGCTGGCGGAGGCACTCAACTGGCTGATGACCCGCGTCTTCCTGACCGTGGCCTGGTGGCTGATCATCACGCCCACGAGTCTGATCCTGCGGCTGGTCGGCAAAGAAGACCCGCTCAAGCGCGCATGGCTGCCCGCCGACACCACCTACTGGGAGACTCCGGAAGAAATCGGCGAGGGCGTGGAGTCCTTCAAGAATCAGTTCTGATCCGCCTTTCAGGCCGGTTCAAGGACTGCGCGCAGGCTCTCCAGACAGTTGTGCGCGGTAATGTCCCGGCACAGGGGGGTCACACTGACCCGGTTCGCCTCAATGGCGGCAAAATCCGTTCCCGGTTCGGTGTAGTGGTCGGGAAGCGCTCCACCAATCCAGAAATACCGGCCACCGCGCGGGTCCCTGCGCTCCACAATCTCATCCTGGTAGTTGCGCCGCCCCATGCGCGTCACGGACAGCCCCGCAAACTCCGCATCCAGGCAGTCCGGCACGTTCACGTTCAGCATCACCTCCGGCGGAAGACCGTTCTGCAACAGGTGTGCCGCAAGTCGCGCCGCGACCCGGCCCGCTGGTTCCCAGAACCGGGGCTGGTAACTCGCATTGGATATGGCGAAGGAGGGAACCCCCAGGAGCATGCCCTCATAAGCACCGGCCACCGTGCCGGAATACGTGACATCGTCCCCCAGGTTGGCCCCGCAGTTGATTCCCGAGGCCACCAGCGCGGGACGCCTAGGCAGCAATCCCCGCACGGCGAGCATGACGCAGTCCGTGGGAGTGCCGTCCACCATAAACCACTGCGGCGCAAAGGATTCCACCCGAAGAGGCCGATGCAGCGACACGCCGTGCCCGACGGCACTGTTCTGGCGGTCCGGCGCAAAGACCCACACCTCGCCCAGTGCATCGAGCGCCTGTGCCAGCGCGGCAAGCCCCGGCGCGCCGATACCGTCGTCATTGGTCAATAAGATAAGCGGCTTTTCCATGAATAGAATTGCTGTTTCCCAGGTTACCTAATCGCTTGGCGGGCAGGAAGTCCATATGCCTTCGAGCACGCGGTCAGTCTAGCCGACAAGGAAGGACCGGCGCAAACTGAGCGGATGATGAACGTCTTGGCAGTGGTCCAAGTTCATTTCCGCAGACAGACAGAACAACTGCATGATATAATGTCTGTGAGGTTGTGAGGGTGCCTTTGTCTTCGGCGAAGTTCCAATTTTACACGGGGGCTTGACGATGATACTGCTTGTGGATGATGAACCCGCGGTGCGGCGGGCCATGGAACGGTGGATGAGATTGCGCGGTTTTGACCCGGACACCGCCGCTGACGGGGTTGAAGCGGTGGAGAAATGCCGGTGCAACCGCTACGAAATTGTGGTGATGGACATCGAAATGCCCCGAATGAACGGCATTGAGGCCATCCGGCGCATCAAACAGGACCATATGGACCTGCCCATCATTATACTCACCGGTTTCGTGCATGATGTGGAAAGGCTACACGACATTACCGTGGAAGGCATTCTTGCCAAACCGATCCGCATGTTTGAACTGGAAAATGCAATTCGCGGCGTTCTCGGTTCCGCCTGACCGCTCTTTCCCGCCAGTTTTCGGTCTCGATGCACTTCTCTTTCCCCCATTTTCGGCCTATTTACCCCACTTTGCGGGAAAAACGGGTTCCGCAAAAGAAAATGCTGGACATTTGTTGGCAGGAAATGCTAAAATCGGCCCAAGATGGGTGAAACCCACAACTGCCGTGCTAGTCCAATTATGGCAAGAACTTACGCCAAAAGGCTCAACAGAAGAGGGGCCAGAGGATGGAACGGGCGGCCAAAAAGAAAGCCGACAAGGTCCGGAACGTAAAGACCGGGACGGCCAAAGGTGACAAGTCAAAGGCGGGCAGCGCGAAAAAGGCCAAAGTGCCTGTCGCGAAGGCGAAACCTGCGCCCAAGGGTGTGGTCCAGAAACTCAAAGCGGCACTCGTAAAGGCGGCAACCCCCAAGCCCGCTGCCGCAAAGGCGGCCGTTTCCAAGGCAAAGCCGGTCGCCGCAGCCAAGAAGCCGGTGAAACCCGCGCCGGTTCCTCCCAAGAAGACTGCTGCAGCCGCGGTTCCGGTCAAATCGAAAACGTCGGTCAAGCCCGCTGCCGCAAAGGCGGCGCCCGTTGCGGTCAAACAGGCGGTCCCCTCCAAGCCGACCGTCCCTGCAAAACCGGCCCCTGCCGCCCCCCCCAAGGCCAAGGCGGCACCCGCGCCGGTTCCGCCCCCCCCGGCCAAGCCCAGCGTGCCGCCGCTCCCGGTGAAGTTTCTCGCGGATTTGGCTGCGGCCATCAAAGAGGCGGTTGAGCCCACGGCCCGCGCCGTAAAGGGCCGTGAAATTGTGGATACGGCGGTCAGCGGCGATGTGACGTTCCAGCTTGACCGTCTGGCCGAAAAGGCGCTGATGACATTCCTGAAGCGCGCGGGCCAGCCTGTGGCGTACTACTCCGAGGATGCCGGATACACGACCTTCACGTCCGACAAGCCCAAGCATCTGCTCGTGGTGGACCCCGTGGACGGCAGCCGTTCCGCCAAGAGCGGTTTCGAGGGCTGTGTCGTTTCCGTGGCCAGCACGCGCGTCATCGAGCGGCCCACCATGGCCGACGTGGACAACGCCTGCGTACTGGAAATCCTGGGGGACCGTCTGTTCACCGCCGAGCGCGGCAAGAGATCGGAAGAGCGTCGTGTAGGGAAAGAGTGTAGATCTCGGTGGT
>CALDSM010000084.1 GCA_937923585.1 uncultured bacterium | reverse complement strand
TACAGCGACAACGGCTGGGGCAACCTGTACGACCTGGGCGACCGGGTTCCCTTCCCGCTGTTCATCGACCCGTGGCGGGATCCGGACACCGGCGCCAAGGCGTTCCGGTCCAACACACTCCCCTACACCCACGAGGAGTACTTCACCGAGGTGCTGCTGGCCGACCCGCAAAACCCGACCGACGGTGTCCACACCGGCAGCATCAACCTTGACCTCACCGGGGAAGCCTTCTACTGGAACGCCACCACGAACACCCGGCTGACCGGCGCCGCCGCGGCTGCGGCAGTGCCCGCGGACGACGACGACTACATCAAATTCACCCCGGCCACGAAGACGCTCAAGATGAACGGGCAGATCAGAATCAACGGCAGCCTCTCTTTCTCGGGCTCGGGAAATGCCGACACGCTCAACTACAGCGGCCGCTGCGCCTTCCTGGCCACCGGCGATGTGAATGTCAACATTAACCTGCTGTCCTGCAACGGCGGCGTTCCGGCAAACTATGCGAACAGTTTCCCCGTGAACAACTGCATGGGTATAATGACCAAGTCCAACATGTATTTCGGCGCCGGCAGCGGCGCCTCGCAACTGGACGTTCTCGGCGCCTTCTATGCGGCCGGGACCATCACCTCGGCGAAACAGACGGACGTGATGGGGACTTTCGTGGCGACCTACTTTGACATGGGCCAGCAGGTGCCAAACATCTATCAGGTGCCCTCTCTGGCCGCCAATCTTCCCCTCGGGATGATCGGCTACTACCCGATTCTGTCCATGACGCAGGTTTCCTGGCGTGAGATGGGCCTTTGATGGAAAGAACCGCGGCACAGACGACTTCTGACCGTTCATCCGCGGGAACCGGCATTGAATTCCCGCCAGGGAACCGTCGGCACCGTGCGCCGGCCGGTTCTCCGCCCTCTTGACCGCCCCTTCCGGGGCACAGTTCCGTAAATCGAGGAGCAACCCATGTCGCAACGCTGTTTCGCCGTTTCCGGTGCGACGACGGACACCGGGCACCGCCACGTGCGCCCGCCACGGCAGCACCGCGCCCGTGTGCAGCGCGGTGACGCGGGCATGGCCCTGATGGCGGCCACGATCTTTGTGGCCGTGGTGCTGGTCACCGTGGTGGCGGTGAGCGCGCGCCATCTCCAGCAGCGGCGCGGCGCCGACGCCCACCAGGACTACGCCAAGACCTTCGACGCCATGGAAGGCGCGCTGACCCGCGCCAAGGCGGGCCTGGAAGGCCCCGACGGTTCCGGTGTGATCGGCCTGGAGGGGTGGACGCCGGTGTACAACAGCACTAAAGAACTCACGCTGCCCGACTTCGACTCCTCGTCCTACACGCCCGTGTCGCTGCCCGGCGACCCCGGCGTCACCGGCTATGCACCCCCGAAGATCATGGCCA
This sequence comes from uncultured bacterium, assembly GCA_937923585.1. Classification (GTDB taxonomy): domain Bacteria; phylum Hydrogenedentota; class Hydrogenedentia; order Hydrogenedentales; family CAITNO01; genus CAITNO01. Next base: position 2,034 of record CALDSM010000084.1, on the reverse strand, counting down.
TAGCGATCAACTGGGGCAAGGACCTGCGGGACAACAACGGCGACGGCGCCGTTGACGACGCCTATGAGAAGGGCATCCGCAGCGTGCATGCGGCGGCGAAATTCCGCAATGTGGCCCGGCGGGTGGAGGCGGTCTACGCCGCGACAGACGTCAACGTGTGGAACAACGCCATCTTCGCCGGCGTCGGCAGCGTGGACCGGGTGATCAAGGGCAATGTGAACATCGGCGGTTCCGTGCACATTCTCGGCGACAGCCTGCTTGCGGGCGGTGTGGCCATTGAGGACGCGATTGACATGACCGGCAACACCATGATCCAGAACAACTACAACGGTGTGCCCGCCTATCTGGAGGCCCGAGTTCCCGCCCTGGCCACGGTAAACGTCGGCGGCAGGACCGTGGAGACACTCCGCGCGAAACTGCGTGTCAAGCACGGCCTGGTCGGCATGTCGGGCAACTCGCACATCGGCGAGGCCTACAACCCCAACGACGGCGCGAAGAACTATCTGGACGGCACCTATGTGACCGACGGCTGGAGCGGCAACAAGACCACCTCCGACGGCGGCCGCGGCATTCCGTCGGACGTGTACAGCGACAACGGCTGGGGTAACCTGTACGACCTGGGCGACCGGGTTCCCTTTCCGGTGTTCAGCGACTTCTGGCGCGACCCGGACACGGGCGCGAAGGCGTTTCGGTCCAACGGAATTGCCTACAACCACGAGGAGTACTTCAACGAGGTGCTGCTGGCCGACCCCCAGAATCCAAGCGACGGCGTCTATACCGGCAACATCAGCCTGGACGTGAAGAACGGCAGCGCCTTCTACTGGAACGCCACCACCAACACGAAACTGACCGGCGCCGCGGCCGTCGCCGCAACGCCCGGCGAGAACGACGATTACCTCAAGTTCGACCCCTCCGCGAAGACGCTCAAGATAAACGGCCAGATCCGAATCAACGGCACCCTGTCCTTTTCGGGCGGGGGAAACGATGATTCGATCTGGTACAGCGGGCGCTGCGCCATTCTGGCCACCGGCGATGTCAATGTGAATGTGAATCTCTTCACCTGCAACAACGGCGTCTACTGGAACTATGCGAACAGTTTCCCTGTGAACAACTGCATGGGTATAATGACCAAGTCCAACATGAATTTCGGAACCGGCAGCGGCGCCTCGCAACTGGATGTGCTCGGCGCTTTCTATGCGTTCGGAAAGATCTCGTCTGCCAAACAGACGGATGTGATGGGCACTTTTGTGGCGGCTTACTTTGACATAGGCCAGCAGGTGCCGAACATCTTCCAGGTGCCGTCGCTGGCGCAGAACCTCCCCCTGGGCATGATCGGCAACTATCCGATTCTGTCCATGACGCAAGTGTCCTGGCGTGAGATGGGGCTCTAATGAAGAAAGACTTGCCCTCAAGCAGGATCGTCGGCAGAGACCTCACGTTCAAGAGCAGAACCCCCATAGAGAAGACGTTCAAGGAGGTGTTCAGGGAGAACCTGCTTCCCGGCATTTTCCTGATATGGGCTGTGGCGGGGGTGGCGCTGGGCATGTTTAAGATGTGCAGCGCCGGGCCCGACATCACGGCGGAGGGGGCGGTTCAGGCGCAGCCGCTGATCCCGAACAAGGTCATGGGCGAGGAGCAAATGCGCGAGGTGCTCTTCTCCGTGCCTCCGCCCGAGCCCCCCAGCATACACGAACAGAAGGTGGAGCAGGTCAACGGGCACCGCGCCCGGTATGACGCCAACCCCCAGGACCCCCAGGCGGAGGCGCTGCTGCGCGCCATGGGCAATCTTTACAAGCAGACGGGCGATTTTCCAAACGCCGCATGGGCGTACGAGCAGCTGCTCCGGCGTTTTCCGGAAAGCACGCACAAGTCCGCCGCGTACATAGAACTTGTCGGCTGTTATGATCAGGCCAAGGACCCGGACAACCTGGCCCGGGTTTATCTTGAAATGCTGAAGGTTTTTCCGAAGGATTCCAACGAGTTCAAGTTTGCCGAGGCGGGTCTCAAGATCACGCATTTGGACCTGAAGCAGCG
>CALDSM010000083.1 GCA_937923585.1 uncultured bacterium | reverse complement strand
GACCACCGAGATCTACACTCTTTCCCTACACGACGCTCTTCCGATCTGGACGCCGACAGCAACGGTATCTGTGACAACCGCCCCGTGTGCGGCCAGGGCGGGGGGAGCAGGTCCGGCTACGCGGATGCAAACGGTGACGGTATCTGTGATAATCAAGGTGCCGGGGCGTGCCGCCAAAGAAACGGGCAGGGCGGTGCGCGGTGCGGCCAAGCGGATGCAAACGGCTATGGCATCCGTGACAATCAAGGCATGGGCGGACGGCACCGGCATCGGGGTGGCGGTCAGGGAAGATGCCAGGGACGAGTACAGGGAAATCGTTGAACAAAAGGCGAAATCAATACATCTTGTGGCTGGCGCTGGTGGCCGCGTTCATTGCGGCCGCCAGCGTCTACTCGTTGATTAGCTCCTATCAATCAGAAGTGGACTCCCACCGCAGGGTCCTGCTGGGCCGGGGCCACACGGTGCTGGACGCCCTCAAGGCGGGAATTATGGCGCATGGCCGCATGGGCCGTTATCGCGGCGAGCGGCTGGCGGTCATTTTCGAGGAACTTTCGAAGAACCCGGAAATCCTTGCTCTTGAACTTCGGGATCCGGACGGCAAAATTCTCGCGTCAGGAGGGCAAACGGGGGAAATTCCCGACAGGCCGCCCCGGCGTCCCCGGTGGGATGCGAACCGGCTGGTGATGGCCAGCCACATCAATCTTCTCGCAGCGTGCGGGCATGGGGGTGAGGGGCACGGACGGCAGGAGCGGGAAGACATGGAGGACTGGACCTCCTTCGCAGAGGGAGACTATGTCCTGACCGCCACCCTGGATGCATCGGAGGTTTACCAGGCAATCCGGCGGCACCGGATTCAGCTTGGGGTGTCCATCGGCGTAATCTCCGCCGCCCTTGCCATGGGCACGCTGGTTGTCGTGCTGCTGCTCAAGCGCGCGGCGATGGCCGTGGAACTTGAGCGGGAACGGGAGCGCGCCCGGCGGCAGGAGCAGATAGCCCGGATGGGGGCGGGGCTTGCGCACGAAACCAAGAATCCGCTCGGCATTGTTCGGGGTCTTGCGCAGTCCATAGGCGACTGCGCGCACCACGTTTGTCCCGTCAAGGACCGAACCAAGAACATCGTGGACGAGGTGGACCGGGTCATCGGGGTCATCAACTCTTTTCTCGCCCTTTCCCGCCCCCAGGAGGCTGTTCCGGTGCGGCTTGACCTGGACCGTTTCTTCGATGAGTTCCTGCCCCTTGTGCAGATGGATGCCTCCGCCGCCGAGGTCGGTGTGGCGTACGCCCCCTGCGGGCTGAGCGTCCTGGCCGACGAGAACCTGCTGCGCCGGGCCTTGCTGAATCTGGTCCTTAACGCCCTGCATGCATCGAAGCCGGGCCATGCGGTCCGCATAGAGGCGGCGCGCGCCGGCCCGGCCCTCTCGCTGCGCGTGCTGGACACGGGGTGCGGCATTGCGCCGGATGATTTGCCCCGGGTGACCGAACCCTATTTCACGCGTTTCTCCGGCGGTTCCGGGCTGGGATTGCCCATGGTGGACCAGATTGCGGCGGCCCATGGATGGCGGCTGCGCGTCACGTCCGTCCTGGGACAGGGCACCCAGGCGGCGCTGGAAGGCATTTCAATTGTGGAGCCGTCATGACAGGTCCCTCCCCGTGCGTTGCGATAGTGGATGACGAGCCGGCCCAGCGCGGGTTGCTGGCCGCCGCGCTGCGTTCGGCCGGATACACGGCGCTGCTGTGCGCTGACGGGCGCGAGGCTCTCGACGCCGCGCCGCGCTGCAACCTGATGCTCCTGGATGTCCGGATGCCGGGGATGAGCGGGCTGGACGTCTTGGAGCGCGTCAAGACGGAATGGCCGTCTCTTCCGGTAATCCTGCTGACGGCCTTCATAGACGTCCGCGACGCCGTCGCCGCAATCAGGGCGGGCGCGCTGGATTACCTGGAGAAGCCCGTTGACATTGATGAACTGGTTGCGGCGGTGGACGATGCGCTGGGCAACGCCAGCCGTTTGCCCGGCTCCGGGGCGGGTTTTCAGTTGCCCCCCTGCGTTGTCGCCGAAAGCGCCTCGATGCGATCCGTTTTTGAACAGGCCGCGCGTGTGGCCGACTCGGATGTCACCGTCCTGATACTGGGCGAAAGCGGCGTGGGCAAGGACGTGGTGGCGCGCGCCATCCATGATTCCAGCGGCCGAAGGGCCGTGCCGATGGTGCCCGTGGATTGCGGCGCGCTGCCGCAAAATCTTGTGGAAAGCGAGCTGTTCGGGCATGAGAGGGGCGCGTTCACGGGCGCTGATGTCCAGCGGAAGGGACAGTTCGAAGTGGCCGACCGCGGCACGGTGTTCCTCGACGAGATAGGCGAACTGCCGCTGCCGGTCCAGCCGAAATTCCTCACCGTGCTGGAATCCGGACGTTTCCGCCGGGTGGGCGGCAGCCGCGAGCTGCGCACCGATGTCCGCGTCATAGCGGCCACCAACCGCGACCTGGAAGAGGACGTGCGCCAAGGAAAATTCCGGGAGGATCTCTTCTACCGGCTCAACGTGTTTCCGTTGAGGGTTCCGCCGTTGAGGGAGCGCCCCGACGACATCCTGCCTCTCGCGTATCACATTCTCGGAGACCGGAAACTGCGCCTGGCCCCGGCGACCGAGCGTCTGCTGAGAGGCTATGACTGGCCCGGCAACGTGCGCGAACTGCGCAACGCCATGGAGCGCGCCGCCATTCTCGCCCATGGCTCGCTGATCCTGCCAAACGATTTGCCGCCGCAGCTTCAGGTGGTGTCCATCGCGCCCAAACAAAACAGCGTGCTCGTCGGAGACATGGACGAGATCCAACGCCGCGCGATCCTTGAGGCATTGGAGAAGACCAACGGAAACAAGACCCAGGCCGCAGCGCTTCTTGGCATCAGCCGCCGCAATTTCATTTACAAACTGCGCGATTACGGCATGTGAGCGTTCGTCCGGCGGGTTTGCCATGTTGCGGCTTCGTCACTTCCGGTTTCCCGTATCCCTTCTTGGCAGCGCTACGAGCGTCTACGCCGCAGCAGCATGCGCGCGCCACCGGCTGCGGCGGCGATGGCCAGTGCGGCCAGCGCCGGCATGCCGGCGAGGGGCAGGTTCTGCACCACCGTAATGGTCTTGGAGTAGACGGCTTTCTCCGGGCCATATTCGCAGGTGTAGGTGCCGGAGTCCCCGGGGGAAAG
>CALDSM010000082.1 GCA_937923585.1 uncultured bacterium | reverse complement strand
GCGAGATGGACAGCCCCTTCGGGAAGGTCGAAGGTCTCGCCGTGCCAGTGAAATGCCAGCGTCGAAGGTGGAAAACAAAAGGCGCCGGGCACCGCATGCAGCACGCCTTCGACGGGAAACCATCCTATCTCCCGTGTGGGGTTGGGGTACACCCGCGCGCCCATGGCGCTGGCAACAAGCTGTGCTCCCAGACAGACGCCCAGCACCGCTTTCCCCGCATGGATTGCGTCACGGACAAACCGCTTCTCCTGAACAAGCCAGGGAAACTCGTCCTCGTCATGGACGCTCATGGGTCCGCCCATCACGATCAGTAGATCAATGTCAGCCGGGTCGGGCAGCACCGAGGATTCGAAAAAACGGGTGTATGTGACGACGGCCCCGGCCGACTCCAGCCATGGGCCGATGCAGCCAAGCCCCTCGAAAGGGACATGCTGAAGATAATGTGCGCGCATGGATACTCCCTTCTTGCGGCCGGACGCCGGCCCGGGACCATTCTTGAACATGGCCCCCCATTCGTGCAACCCTGTGCGTCTCAATCCATCCCAGGACCATACGCACAGGATTCAGTTAATGAAGAAGTGGCTCTTTCGCATCGTCAAGGCTGTCGCCATCGTGGTCACCCTGTCGCTCCTTGCCGCGTTTTACGTGCGCGCGCAGGGGGTGCAGTACACGCTGGCGCTCGTCCGGAACTCCTGGCACAAGGCCCGGTTTGACTCGTCCTCCATCTCTCCGGAGAAGAACTGCGCCGGCACAACGCCCTGCACCAGCGGCCCCATCCGCGTGCTCTCGTATAACGTGCTATGCCGTATCTGTACCTCACCCAAGGCCGACCATTACAAACAGGGCTATGAGCAGTGGTATGACCGGCTGCCCCACCTCATGGCGGTTATCAAGGAGTACAAGCCGGACCTGCTGGGCCTGCAGGAGGTGGGCGGCTGGCAGGACATCCAGGAACTGAATCCCGACCCGTCCGTGTACGAGCCGCTCGCGCACGAGGTCGGCCCGTGGGTCTTCGGCGATTCGGCCCTGTTCTACCGGAAGGACCGTTTCGAGGCGGTGAATTCGGGACAGTTCTGGTACGGTCCCACGCCGGACATTCCCTTTGCGTTCCAGTGGAGAAGACTGTCGGTGCCGCGCTACCTGAACTGGGTGCACCTGCGCCAGCGGGACAACGGATTTGAATTCCTCTACATGAACACCCACTTCGACAATGCGGGCGTGAACAAGGACCCCACGGCGCTGCTCGTGAACAAGGCCTTCGGCCCGCATGCGAAGCGCCTGCCCATCATCTTCACCGGCGACTTCAACACAAACCGCACGGAGAACCCCCGCTACCGCAATATCATGTATGGGGAAGGCAGCGAGCCCGTCTTCCAGGACACCATGGACCTGGCGGCAAAACCGGAGGAACTGCCCGCGCTGGGCAATTTCGACGGCAGGGACGACCGCCCCAAGGGGCTGGACAACGTCATTGACCACATCTTCATTGCCGGCCCCGGCAAGAACGAGGTGGAGCGGTGGGTGGTGGATTCACGCCGCTACGGCACCGGACAGGACAAATCCCAGTCGGACCATCCCGCAGTGTTTGCCGTCGTCAATCTCGCCGGCCGTTAAGCGCACGCGCCAACCGGTCAGGTGCAGCATGCCGGAACAGGGCCCCGTCCTCAGACAGTCATTGTGCCGCCCGCTTGGACGCCGCCAAAGACCCCGCCGCCAGTGCCAGCAGAAAAAACAGCCACAACAGGTCAACAGGCGAACCCGTCGCGGCCAGTACCACCGGTTGTTCCACGCCGTTCTGTCTGAAAGTCATTACCACCGGCTCTTCTGAGACTTCGATTTCACGGTCCAGCCAGGGCTTTGCCTGCTCCGATCCGATATCGTGCAGCACGGGTGGCGCGCCGAGTTTACCCAGGTCGAATCGGACGCGGGCCGTGCCCGCGGGAAGCAGCGCGGGCTCGTACCACAGCACCAGCGTTGACTCGCCGCCGTCGCGGCGGTACAGCGTGGCGCGCAACTGCCGCGCGGCCAGCCCCCCGGAGACGCGCAGGAGATCGTTGCGAATCTCGCAGCGGGTGCAGTTGCGGCTGAACAGCCGGTATGCATGGGCCGAGGGTTTCCAGGAGTTGTCCGCCCGCAGCAGGCCGAAAAACAGTTCCGAGTTCCCGGGACTCTCCAATTGCTCCGCCGTCGGGTCGTCGCGCAGGCAAAACCAGTTCATCAGCGTGGAACCCAGGTTGGTGCCGATGGTGTACGCCTTGATGGTGTGGGCGGCAAGCGCGTCGCCCTCGCTGCGCCCGGTATAGTAGCCGCCGTCCAGCGAGCCCAACTCGGTCACACAGACC
>CALDSM010000081.1 GCA_937923585.1 uncultured bacterium | reverse complement strand
GACCACCGAGATCTACACTCTTTCCCTACACGACGCTCTTCCGATCTGGTGTCGAAGGCGAGGCTCGACTTGCCCGAGCCGCTCAGTCCGGTGATGACAATCAGCCGGTCCCGCGGGAGTTCGAGGCTGATATTCTTCAGGTTATGTTCACGGGCGCCGCGGATGACGATGCGGTCGTGCTTCGGCGCTCCGTTGGATTCGGGGGTCATGGGGATGATTCCTTGCGCAATATGCGTAATGACAGGTAAACAAAGGAGAATAGTATCGCCTTCCCGGCAGGGGGCGCAAGGGGCGGGGGGCGGCGAATGCTTCCCCGCGTTTCGGCACGGAAAGTGTCAACAGGCCAGAACGGCATTCACCGATGCTTCTCTATCAAATACGCGCGGCAGTCTTCTTGGTCGTTTTCCGAAGTCTTGCTGACAATCCCTGCATACCGCTCCACATCAGGGTGATGTCGGCCTGTTTGCTTGTCCACGGGAATCGGTTCGACAATTGTTCCATCGGAAGGGCTCGGCGGTTCTTCTGATAATCTCCCACCATTCCGTGCATGTTCTTCTTGAGTCATAAGACGGCTCTCGTTCTGCGGGCTTGTCCTGGGATCATTGTAACATTCTCAGCGGCTGGCGCCCTCCATCTCCCGGAGCCGCGCACGGACCTCCGTGAGGATGTCGGCGCGATCTTTCCAGGGCTTGATGACGAGGCACATGCGAAACCCGTATTCTCTTTCGGTCTGGTAGTTGGGAATGATGTACTGGAAGTCCCAGGCAGGGTTGTGACCGTCTTTGGCCGGGGTGGCGCCGCCGCCGGAGGGGGAATGGGAGAAGCGGATGAGCGCCTCGGGCTCGAAAATGTAGATCAGCACGTGGTCGCCCTGATGGCCGTAGAAGAAGGGGGCGCTGTAGCGGAGCGGAGAGAGATTGTCGAACAGGACGGCCCGTTCGCTCTTGAACTTCAGGTCACAGGTGTCGTTTTCACCGATTACGGTGCTGTCGCGGTTGTGCTGGTGTGTGGAGAACTGCTCCCACACCGGCGCGTCGAGCGTGGAGCCTGCCGCGAGGAAGTACATGCTCTTGTCCAGGGGCGCGTTCATGTAGGACGCCCAGAACACGCCCAGCACACCGCCCTCAAGGCCCGGCTTGTGCGGCACGCAGCGGAATCGCATGTCTATCCGCCCCGGCGTGCCCACTTCGAAACGGGTCCAGCTTTCGACGCCGTAGTGCGGCGAGGTCGGCTGGTACAGCTCGGCGGAACGGTCGTTCAGCAGGGCAAACTTCATGGGCGCGTTGCGCGGCTCGAAGAATATCTTGTTGTCCTGGTTTCGCGGGCCGAGGTCGAAGTAGTGTTCCAGATTCAGCCCGGCGTAGGCGGGCACAAAAGGCGTGGCGGCCATGCCGGGCATTTTCACCTGGAACACGCCGTTGTAGCCCGCACGGTGCCCGTCCCTCCACGGTTCATTGTCGCCGACCACGCATCGGAACCCCTCCGTCCCGATTTCGCCGGCGTGCGGCGCGGGGGGCTCCCCCGCCGCGGTGAAGATCCCGCACAGTATCGCCAGAGCCGTCATAAGCATGGTTGTCCGCCTCCTGCTGTTGCCGACGCCGGATAGCATACGCGATGCAGGACGGGCAGGCAATTGGGGACGGCGGGTGCGGACGGGCGTGTGAAATGAATCCGGGCAGACGGGGTGTTTGGATCACGCCGGGAAAGCGGCGCGGCGCCGCCGGGCGGTTTGGTTCCACGGTTTCGGTCGGATACAATGCGCGTTATGGTGCGGTCCGCACGGCGCGGGACGCAGGAAGGAGCCTCAGGGTATGCACAAGTTGTCTGAAGCGGTAAACAGGGACTTTCTGAAGAGCGTGGGCGCGATTGTGCTGGGGGGCGGCCGCGGCGTGCGGCTGTATCCGCTGACCAAGGTTCGCGCCAAGCCGGCGGTGCCGCTGTGCGGACACTACCGGCTGATTGACATACCGCTGAGCAACTGCATTCACTCGGACATCAACCGCATCCTGGTGCTGACACAGTTCAACAGCCATTCACTGAACCGGCATGTCAAGAACACGTACAAATTTGACGAGTTCAGCGGCGGGTCCGTGGAAATCCTCGCGGCCGAGCAGACCAACGAGACGGGCGACTGGTTCCAGGGCACGGCCGACGCGGTGCGCAAGCACCTTGCGCACATCCGTCAGCGCGGCCTGAAGCATTTTCTCATTCTGTCGGGCGACCAGCTTTACCGCATGGACTACCGCACCATGCTGGAAACGCACCTGTCCAAGAATGCGGACATCACCGTGTCGGCGCTGCCGGTGGACCGCAAGTCCGCCCGTTCGTTCGGCATCATGAAGGTGGACAGGCATGCGGCCATCCGCGAGTTTGTTGAGAAGCCGCGGGACGAGAAGGTGTTGGACGGGCTGGTCACGCCGAACAAGGTTTTTGACGATTTCGGACTGCACCCGGAGGGCGGGAAGGACTACCTGGCCAGCATGGGCGTGTACGCGTTCAAGGCGGAGGTGCTTGAGGAGGCGCTGCTGCACAACCTGGACTGGGTGGACTTCGGCAAGGAGATCCTGCCGAACGCGCTCAAGCGGTACCGGGTGTTCGCGCACATGTTCCACGGGTTCTGGGAGGACATCGGCACGGTGCGGTCCTATTTCGACGTTTCCATGGCGATGACCACGCCGAACCCGCCCTTCGAGTTCCACGATCCGGACCACGTGATCTACACGCACGCGCGCATGCTTCCGGGCGTGAAGATTCTCAACGCAAAGGTGGACGACGTGATCGTGTGCAGCGGCACGCGCATTGACAACGCCACGGTGCGCGACAGCATTGTCGGCATCCGCAGCATCATCCGGGCGGGCGCCGTGGTCGAGCGGAGCATTGTGCTGGGCGCGGACTATTTCGAGGGGCCGGTGCCGCCCAAGGACAAGCCGCCGATCGGCATCGGGCGCAACACGAAGATCAAACAGGCGATCATTGACCATAACGCCCGCATCGGCGACAACGTGGTCATCCGCGGCTCGGACAAGCTCAAGGACTACGACGGGGACGGCTATGCCATCCGCGACGGCATCGTGGTGGTGTTCAAGGACGCGACCATTCCGTCGGGCACCCGGATCGAATAGCGGGGGGCTGCGGGACGGCCGCACCCGGCTGTCGCCCTCCGGGCACGCGCTACTGGCGGACAGGCGCGGGCACCTGTCGCACATCTTGTAACACGGTCAAGGAATCAATCGGTGGAGCCGGTCAAGGGACGCGAATTTTCCCGGGTGGAGGGGCTTGCGATCTGCCTGTCCATGATCGGCGTGCAGTTGTGCAGCGAGGTCATCAACCAGTGGGGGCTGTATTTCTATTCGCCGTCGGGCGGCGTGGGCCGGACCATCTATGTCTCCGTCGGGATGGTGGGCATCATCTTCATTGTCGGCACGTTCTGGGACGCCTTCAGCAGCCCGGTCATCGGCATGCTGTCGGACGGCACGGGCACGCGGCCGGGCCGGTGGCGTTTCATTCCCATTCCGGGCCGCCGTCTGCCCTACATCTTCTGGGGCGGCCTGCTCATGGTGTTCACCATGATCGCGTTCTGGTATCCGCCGGTGAACGGCACCTCCTGGCTCAACCTGGTCTACGGCACGGTGCTGCTCTGCGCGCACTGGACGCTGTTCTCCGTGGCGGTGGTGCCGCTGAACGCGCTGGGGCCGGAGATAGCGCGGTCCGACTCGGCGCGGGTGGCCATCGGCACATGGACGGCCATCGGTTTGATCCTGGGGCTGGCGCTGGCCAATGCGCTGCCGGGCGTTTTGATTGCGGCGATGGACCCGGGCCGCGTGGAGAGCAGCTTGGCGGTAAAGCTGGACCGGCCCTCTGACGGCCAGGAGGTTGTGGCGGCGGCGGAGCGACTGTTTTCCACCGCACCGGACCTGGCGGCGAAGATTCGACGGGTCGGGTCGGGGCTTCGGATGGAAGGTTATGAGGACGGCGATCTTGCGCTGGTTGCCGAGAGCGGCAAGTCCGTGCTGACGGTCAAGGGGGCGCTGTACGACAGGCTGCGTGAGGAGACGGCCGCTGAAGTCGTCCGCGACCTAATTCCCGAGGCGCTTCGACAGCAATACGCGCCCGTCGTCCGCCGCGCATGGTACGGTGCGGAGTTCCGTGACGGCGCACTGGACGCGGCGTTGCTGGAGCATGTCCGCGCACAGGCACTGACGCCGCTGTCCGCCTCGATGCACAGGGAGTTGGAAATCTCCATAGCCGGGCCGCGCCTGGCCCTCACCATTCCGACGGGCATGGCGGAACGGATGGATTCCGCGGCGCTGCAAACAATCGCGGGAAAGATTCCGGGAGTGACCGGCACGGTGAAGGCGACGCTGGGTCCCGGTTTCGTCCGTTATGACCTGCCCGAACGCGTGAGAGAACTGCCGCCCGGCGCGCACGCATACCTTGTGGAGGCCACGGCCCGGGAGGCACTGCGCAGTAACCTGATTGAACTGGGCGCACAGGGGACGGCGCGCACGCTCGTGTTTCCCAAGGCGCTGCGCGCGGACCTGACCATTGCGCATCTGCGGGTCCTGATGGCGGACGTGCCGGGTGTGTCCGCGCTGGAGCGGCGCGAGGAGTCGTTCTCGCCCACGGGCTACCGGCGCGTTTCCACCATCTTCGCATTCCTGTCTTTCCTGCTTTTCCTGCTGCCGGTGATCTTCATCCGTGAACGCTACGACTCCGAGGCGGTGCAGAGCGAGCCGCTGCCCTACGGCCGCGCCGTGCTGGACGCGCTGCGCAACAAGCCCTTTGTTATCTACGCGCTTTCGTTCTTCTTCTTTACGATCGGGTTCCTTGCGGTGCAGCGCGCGCTGCCCTACTGGGCGGAGCTCGGGCTCGATGGCGACGAGGGAACCATTACCAAGCTGCTCGCGCCGTTCATCCTGGTGGCCGTGGTGTCGTACGCATTCATCCCGATCCTCGCGCGGTACCTGCACATGAAGTGGCTTATGTTCATTGCGCTGTTCATCATCGCCACGGGCATGCCCTGCATGTACCTCATCGGGCAGTCCACGGCGAGTTTTGCCACGCGCCAGCTCTGGGGCATGATCCTTTTCGGCTACTGCGGCGTGGGCCAGGCGCTGATCTACGTGATGATGGTACCCATGCTCGGCGACATCATTGACTACGACGAGCGGCTCTCGGGGGAGCGCCGCGAGGCGCTCTACAACGGGCTGAGCGCCTTTATTTGGAAAGCGTCCATGGCGGGCTCGGTCCTGCTCGCTTCGCAGTCCATGAACCTCTGGGGAAACCGCATTGAGCAGTACACGGGCGTGCTGCTCGTGGGGCCGTTTGCGGGGCTGTTTGGGTTGATAGGCATGGCACTGATTTGCTTCTATCCGGTGAACAAGGTGGAGAAGAAAGAGGGGCAGGAAGAGGCGGCGTAGGCAGAGGGACCCAAGGGACGGAAGGGACGAAAGGGAAAGCGGCAGCGGGAGCAGGGTGATTTCAGGCGATTTCCTTGGGGAGGCGGAACTCGAGGTCTTCGTGGGTTAGGGAGCGCTCTTCGACCTCGCAGGGACCACGCTGGCGGAACCAGGCGATGACGTCTTCGACGAGACGTTCGGGAACGGATGCACCGGAGGTAATCAGCACAGTGGCCACTCCAGTGAGCCAGTCGGGGCGGATGGCGGCGGCGTCGGGGATGAGGTGGGCCGATTTGCCGAGGGAGCGGGCGATGTTGCAGAGCCGGGTGGAGTTGGCGCTTTCGGGGTCGCCGACGACGAGCACCAGGTCGGCCTCGGGGGCAAGATGCACGATGGCGGCCTGACGGTTGGAGGTGGCATAGCAGATGTCGGCGCGGGCCGGTCCCTGTATGGCAGGGAAGCGTTTTCGGAGGGCGTCTATAACGGCCATGCAATCGTTCACGCTCAGCGTGGTCTGGGTGATGTAGGCGACCTTCTCGGGATCGTCAATCTGAAGCTGGGCGACATCTTCAGGCTTCTGGATGATCTGGATGTTTTCGGGCGCCCAGCCGACGGTGCCCACGGTCTCGTCATGGCCCGGTTCGCCGATCATGATGACGGCGAAGCCCCGTTCGGCGAAACGGCGCGCCTCGTTGTGCACCTTTTCCACGAGGGGGCAGGTGGCGTCTATGACGCGCAGGCGCAGCCGGTTGGCATGGTCCCAGCGGTCGGGGCCGACACCGTGGGCGCTGAAGAGGAGATGGGCGCCCTCGGGCACGTCGTCGAGGCTGCGGACAAAGACGGCGCCCTTGCTGCGGAGTTCCTCCACGACGTGGGCGTTGTGCACGATGTTGTTGAGCACATATACCGGGGCACCGTAGCGTTCGAGGGCGCGCTCGACGCTGCGGATGGCGCGGTCAACGCCGGCGCAGAAGCCGCGTGGTTTGGCGATGATCAGGCGCATGGCGACGTTCCGTCGTGCCAATCGGGAGATTGGCGTGCCCAGGAAGGGTACGCGCGCGTGGTCTTGAACGGGAGTGACATCCCCCTAAATCCCCCTTCAAAGGGGGACTTAAAAGGCGCGGGTTGATGTGTCTTGAGTTGGTTCACCTTTGGTTCCTTGCCGGACATTATCCATGCCGCCTTGACAGCGCCAGCAGGGAGAGGAATGCCAGGCCCCCCGCGAAGAGGTCGCCGAGCATGGTGCCCATGTTCTTGCCGGGCTGGTTGCAACCGGAGCATGCGGTGCGGTCGGCCGGTTCTCCTTCCGTGCCGGATTCACCCTCCGTCTGGACGATTGCCACCACGGGTGTGGTGACTACGGGAGACTGTTCTTCCGCACCGGCGAACCGGTAAATGGCGCGGCCGAAAATGCTGAGCGAGCCAGAGTCTACAGTGCCTGCCGTCATGCGATAGGTAAACGTGATCGGAAAGGCGGGTGGGGCGATGTAATAGAAGGGCAGGGTCTTGGTTCCGTTGTCGTTGCCTGTTTCCTGGCCTTTGATAGGCGTCATGCCGGGATTGGTGGAGGAGACATTCTCATAAGTCCACGTTTCGGGCACAGTTTCCTGCACGGCGACGGCAGTCACGTCGCGGGTGTCGTTCTTGTTTATCGTGAGCGTGACCGTTATAAGTTGCCCCGGGGTGTAGAGGGCGGGGACGACGTTGCGCTGCAGCGTTATGGCGGGTACGGCGGTTTGCGCCGGGGCGCCGGCAGCGAGGCCGACAAAGGCCACTGCGAGGGCTACTCCAAGTAACGACCATATGCGCATGTTGTCTGCCTCCGTGGGGGCGGGTGCTTCGGCGGGGCACGCACGGCACGCGCCGCGCCGTTATCCAACCATTATACCGCGGCGGTCAGGGCTTGTTGCCGTTCCCGTTCTCCTGGCGGAGGCGGGAGCGGAGGAGTTTGTATTCGAGACTGTCCACGAGGGCCACGCAGGACGCGGTGATGATGTTCTCGGAAACGCCGACGGTGCTCCAGGATTCCTCGGAATCGCTGGACTCGATGAGCACACGGGTCTTGGCACTGGTGGCCAGTTTGCCGTCGAGGATGCGCACCTTGTAGTCCTCGAGGCGCACGCCGTCAATTTCGGGGTACATGCCGCGCAGGGCCTTGCGCAGGGCCACGTTGAGCGCATCCACGGGGCCGTGGCCCTCGGCGACGGTGTGCTGGATGCAGCCGTCCGGCAGTTGAACCTTGACGGTGGCCTCGGAAACGGGCTCGGCGTTGTGCGCGACCTGGTTGACGCGGGCATGGTAGGCCAGCAGTTTGAAGGAGGACTCGAAGCGGCCCGTGGCCTTGCGCATGAGCAGGTCGAGGGATGCATCGGCGCCCTCGAACTCGTAGCCTTCGTGTTCGAGATTCTTGACGCGGGCCAGGATATCCTTGGTGGAGGGGTCTCCGCGCTCAAGGGTGATGCCCAGTTCGGCGGCCTTTTGCATGAGGCTGGACCGGCCCGACATCTCGCTGACGGCGACGCGGGTTTGGTTGCCGACGAGCGCGGGGTCAATGTGCTCGTAGCTGACCTTGCACTTGCGCACGGCGTCGGCGTGCATGCCGCCCTTGTGCGTGAAGGCGTCGCGGCCGACGTAGGGGGCGTGGTCGCGGGGACTCATGTTGGCCAGTTCGGCGATGAGGTGCGACTTGCGCGTGAGCCGGGCAAGCTGGTCGGGATGGAGCACCGTGCGGCCCATCTTGAGCTGGAGGTTGGGGATGATGGTGCACAGGTTGGCGTTGCCGGTGCGCTCGCCGTAGCCGTTGATGGTGCCCTGCACGATGGAGGCGCCCGCGCGCACGGCGGCCAGCGCGTTGGCCACGGCACAGCCGGAGTCGTTGTGGGTGTGGATGCCGATGACAGCGCGGGGGAAGCGCTTGCGCACCGCGGCGGTGGCGCGCTCCACTTCGTGGGGAAGACGGCCGCCGTTGGTCTCGCAGAGCTGGAGCGACGCGGCCCCCGCGTTGAGCGCGGTTTCGAGCACGGCCAGCGCGTAGGCGGCGTCCTCGGCGTATGCGTCGTAGAAATGCTCCGCGTCAAAGAAGACGGCGCGCTTGTTGGCGGTGAGATAGGCGACGGTCTCCTCAATGAGCGTGAGGTTTGCGTCGAGCGACACGCCGAGTATTTCGCGAACGTGCAGCGCGGACGTCTTTGCGAAAATGGTGACCACGCGCGTCTTTGCCTTAAGGAGGGCCTTCACGTTGGCGTCGGCGTCCACGGCGGAACCCGCATGGCGCGTGCTGCCGAAGGCGACCATTTCGGCGGTCTTGAGATCGAGGTCGGCGGCGCGGCGGAACAGCTCGGCGGCCTTGGGGTTCGAGCCGGGCTGGCCACCCTCGATGTAGCGGATGCCGAGGGTGTCGAGCGCCGTGACGACGCGAAGCTGGTCGTCGGCGGAGAACTTGACGCCGGGCCCCTGTGCGCCGTCGCGAAGGGTGGTGTCATAAATAAATATTTGTTTTGTCATTGCAATAAGCTCCGGTGCGCCGGGAGGCGCGGGACTTCTTGTCTGGGACTTCGTGAAAATCAGGGCCGGGCGGGGGGGAACCGCGCGGGGTCAGAGGGCAATCGCCGCGTCCGAGAGGAAGGCGCGCACGAGGCGGTGCCCCTCGCGAATGAGAATGCCGCTTGTGGCGGCAACACCCTCCGAGTAGGCGGTCTGGCCGCCGACGGGCACGCCCGGGCCGAAGAGGCCAAAGGGGCAGGGGCCGCCGGCATGGGTTTTGGTGGAGATGAGCGTGAAATGGTCGGGGGCAACGAGTATGCGGGTGTCGCCGCGGAGTTCGGCCCATTCGAGGCAGGGTGCCACAACGTTGCTGTCGAAGTCGGCGATGGCCTGTATCTTCAGGTCGGTGCGGCCCTGGTGCGCGGTTTCGTCGGGCGCCTCCACATGGATGAACGCGACGTCCAGCGTTTCCAGTGCGCCAAGGGCGGCGCTCACCTTGCCGGCGTAGTCCGTGTCGAGATAGCCGGTGGCGCCGGGAACGTTGAGCACCTGAAGACCCGCGCATACGCCGATGCCCTTGACCAGGTCCACGGCCGAAACCACCGCGCCGGTCTTCCCGTAGAGGTTGGCGTAGGTGTCCATCTGTGGGGCGCGGCCCTGGCCCCAGAGCCAGATGGAGGTGGCGGGATTGAGTCCGCGGGCGATGCGGTCACGGTTCACCGGGTGGTCGGCCAGGATTTCGCGGGAACGGTCCATCATGGCCCGAAGGAGTGCCGCGGCGTCACCGGCGGGGAGATAGCCTTCATAGGGCTGGCCGGTGATGTCATGGGGCGGCGTGCATTTGGCGGCCGCGAGCGCATCGTCGGAGGCGGCGGCGCTGTTGGGAACCACGGCAAGGTGACGGTAGCTCACGCCTGTATTGAACGCGACGGGGAATTCCTTTGCCAGGGTTTCATTCAGCGTGGAAATGATCGCTCGTGCTTCTTCGGTGGTGATGTGGCTGGACGTGAAGTCGCGCATCTGGCCATCGGCGAGCGTGACCAGATTGCAGCGGAAAGCGACCTCGTCCGCGGCAAGGGTGATTCCCTGGTTGGCGGCCTCGATGGGCGCGCGTCCGCTGAAGGTGGCGCAGGGATCATAGCCGAAGAGGGACAGGTTGCCGATGTCGCTGCCGGGGGGCAGGCCTTCGGGAATAGGGCAGTATTGCCCGGTCAATCCCTGCGTGACCAAGCGGTCCATGGCCGACGTGGCCGCCGCCTCGATGGGTGTCCGGCCATCCAGTTCCGCGAGCGGGTGGTCCGCCATCCCGTCGCCTATGAGCACCAGATACTTCACACAATCACCCGTTTGTACAGAACGGCTTGACGCCGTGCCTGCGGTAAGTCACGGAACGATAACAAATTACACCCGTAAAATCAATTCTGCGCTTATCAATGCAACGCATAAAGACGCGGATATCCGCCCAAAACAAAGCAATAAAACCTGTTAAAAATAGTAAAAGAGGAGAGAAAGAGAGGTTCCCGTAGTGGCGTTGCCTTGCCGGGGTTTGCCGGAGTATGCTTTTGGCCATGGAATCAGCGCAGTTTATACAAGCATTGAGGCAGGACGGGGTATGCGTGCCTTCCGAGGCGGCGACCCAATGGGCGCGGCATGCAGCGTTGGTGCGCGAGTGGAATGCCGTTGCCAGTTTAGTCTCTCTGGGCGATGCAGCGCAGTTGGACACCGTTCATCTGCCCGATGCGCTGAGCCTTGCAGGAATTCTAGTCCGGCTAGGGTTGGAAAAGGGGCCTTTGCTCGATATCGGGACTGGCGGGGGATATCCTGCCATTCCGATCAAGATCGCCCTGCCAGCATTGTCGGTGACACTGGTCGAGCGGTCGGTGAAGAAGGTGGGGTTCCTGCGGAAGGTTGTTGCCGCACTTGGACTCCAAGGGGTCGAGATTATTCACGGCGAATTTCCGGGCGTGATGGGTGACAAGGCAGCGGCGGTGGTCACGGCACGGGCTGTGGAAGCACCCAGCAAGGTGCAGCGTGCCTTGGCCGGATGGATGCCTGTCGGCGGGGTGTTCTTGTGCCAGTCTGGTCGTCCGGCTGGATTTGGGGAGGACATGTTCCACGTGGAACATTGGGAGGATGATTGGACTGCGGCGGGGATGCGACGGGGGGAGTTGTACATCGTCCGGCGGGTGCGCTGAGTTCCAGTTTACGATATGTTCCACGTGGAACATCAGGCTGGCGCGTTTGTAATGGGGTGGTGCGGACACAAGCTCCGATGGTATGGGTCACGGTATACAAGCGATAGCCGGGTGGGGCAGGCCAGATGTATGGACGGGGAAAGTTGCGATTTGGTGAGCAACCGTAACGCGACAAGCAAGAAGGGGGGGACAGGACACTCACGCCAGCAATTGGTGCAGCACAGCCGCAAGCAAAGAAGGGTCTAGGGTCCAGTGGGGACAGTCCGGACATAGATAACACTCTAGGTTCAGGACATGGGTAACGCTTCAAGCTGTTCAGGACGAAGAAGGAAGGAATAAGTGCCGCACAGCGATCAGAATCACTGCGGCTTGCGAAGGTCTTGAGACATAGTAATACCGCAAGAACCAGAGCAATTAACATGGGTGGGGAGGATGAGCAGGATGGAAAGCAGCATGAGGACCGTTGCGGCTTGTGAAGGTATCTGGGGATGGTAGAACGCGAGTGACGGGGGGCAAGGAGGATTGGGAAGCCCATGAGGGTGTTTGGAAAGTCATCTGCGCCGACATTCCCGGGCAGGGAGACACCCAACAATGACCGGGATTCACGAAGCACCTGGATAATCTGCAGAGCCTGTTCTCCCCCGTCATTCCCGTGCAAACGGGAATCCACGCCTGTAAAGAGGCTGAGTATATGCGCGAGGTCCTGGATTCTGGTCTTCACGGGAATGACGGCGAAACTAAACTGTACGCGTGACTTTCCGAACACGCTCTGAGACTCCGCTCGAGACTTGGCAAAAACGAAGGCCAATGGGGAGATTGGCGGTCCCAGGCAAGTGATGATCGCCTGCAATTGATGTTGTGGCATGTGACCGATTGCGCGGGCTGAGGGCCCGGATGGTGGGGGTGAGCACGGCGCGTCCATTCATAGCCAGTTGTAATAGCCGCCTATCTCTCTAAAGATAGTGGGGCGCATAGAAGGCAGGACCAGGGAGGGAGGCGCGATAGGGTGCGCGAATTTCGTTCGTTGACTGGTTTTTGCCCGGATGTTAGAGTACTCGCGCTCGCTTCGGCGCATTACTCCATTTTCGGAAAGGAATCCTGGCATGCAATTCTCCCGAGTTCGATTCGTTCTGCCTGTGCTGTTGGCGGTGGTGACGCTTTCTTCCGGCTGCGTGAGCCAGTCGGTGCCGATTGGTAAGGACGACCTGCGGATGGGCCGCCTGGGCCTGCGCAAGGGCGACAAGGATTTCACGATTCATGCGGTAACGGTACCGGGATTGTGCGAGACGGGTCCAAAACTGAACCTGCCGGCGCTGGGCCGCATCGGTGAATCGGGCGGCAACACGGTTTGCATCGAGCTTTCCGGCGTCAGCACCGACGGCAAGTCGCTCGACCCGAAGTCGGTGGAGACGGTGACGGCCTATGCGCAGCGGTGCAAGGATCAGAACATGACGGTGGTGATACGCGTGCTGGCGAAGGTGGCGGACGAGCCGGCGGTGCGCGAGAAGGCGGTGGTGACCGTGGCTAAGGCGCTGCGGAAGGAGGGCCGCGCGGCGTATTGGATTGACGGGCCGAAGGCGGCCGCGCTGGCGAAGAAGTTCAAGAAAACGTCGCCGAACCTGCTGGTGGCCGCACCGGCCAACGGCGACATGGCCACGGTGGACGCGGTGCCGCCCAAGGGCGAGGGTCTGCGCAAACTGGTCATCGGCACGATGCCGGACGACGGCCGCCGCGAGGTGAACTTTGTGCTGCCCGCCGATGACGCGGCGTACGCGCGCATGGACAAGTCATTCACGGACCCGGTTGAGCTGGCGCCGTGGACGCCGGACAATTCGGCGCTCAGCGAGCAGGAGCGGAACGAGGGGTTCATCGCGCTGTTTGACGGCAAGACGCTGAACGGTTGGTTCTCCCGCACACCGGGCGTGCAGTCTTTTGCCCCGAAGAACGGCTGCCTCGAATGGGTGCGCGGCGGCGCGGGCGCGATCATGACGCGCGACCGGTATGACAATTTTGTCCTCCGTCTTGACTGGAAGATCAAGGCGGGAGGCAACAGCGGCGTGTGGTGCCGGGCACCGCGGGATTCGCGCGCCTCCAAGATCGGGTTTGAGTTCCAGATCATGGGCGACAGCGACATTAAGAAGCCCACGGACACCTCGACGGGTTCTATCTATGAGGTAGTCGCGCCGAAGTGCATCGCCAACAAGAAAGAAGGCGAGTGGAACTCGATGGAGATCGTTTTGGACGGGCCGCACTACAAGGCGACGCTCAACGGCAAGGTGGTGCAGGATCTGGATTTCAGCAAGCATGACGTGATGAAGGACCGCCTGAAGAAGGGCTTCATCTGCCTGACCGACCACGGGAACTGGGTGTCGTACCGCAATATTCGGCTGAAGAAGCTGTAGGCGACTGACCGGGAGCGCCGTTCCATGACAAGATTCCGCCGCACTTCGCGCGCCGCGGCATGGTGCATGATTGCGCTGTGCCTCACGGTCCTTGCCGGGTGTTCCGCCTTTGCCAAGGGCGCCGTGCCGAGCGAGTCGGGATTTGACGGCGCGGTCACGGTGGTTTCGGAGGCGCAGGAGGGCGGCTTTGGCGTGGTGACGGCGCGCGTGCCCTACCTCGGCGTGCGCGGTGACGCGAAGACAGGCCTTGCGCGGGTGGTGTTTTCCCGGTGCGCGGCAAAACCGGGCGCGAAGACGCCGGCCTTCTGCCATGTGCATTATGAAAAGGACGTGGGCGGCGCGAAACACTGGGCCAGGCAGGGCTGGGTGGTTTTCACCGCCGCGTACACGGGTCCGGACGGGGAGTCACCCATTGACGTGGCGGTGGGCAACGGCAACAACCTGGCCCGCGCGGTCATCGAGTGGGCAAGGCGGGTGCCCTTTGTGGACCGGTCACGCCTGCACATTGACGGCGGAAGCCAGGGGGGCTACATGGCGCTGGAGATGAGCGCCGACATGTTCCCCGTCACCTCGACCACGGCCGATGCGCCCGTGGTCAACTGGGACTACAACCTCAATTACATCATGCGCAACGCCCCGCTTGCGGGCTATCCGGACCAGGCGGCGGTGGCGGCCGGGCCCATGCCGGTGCTGGGCATGGTGGCCATGCTGGGTGACATGAGCTTCCAGTATTTCACGAAGGATTTTGCAGACGAGACGTGGTACCGCCTGAGCCCGGTGTCCTATGCCGACCGCATCGCCAACCCGACGCTGGTGACCTGCGCCACGGGCGACATGCTGGTGCCGATGGAGGCCATGACCCGTACCACGCCCCTTCCCGTGGACCTGTCCAAATTCCCCGCAGGCTACCAGCGCGGCTTTGACGAACTCACGCCGAATACGCAGGCACGCAGGGTGTTTGAGGACGCGCTGCCCAAGGACCAGACCTTCATCCACGTCGAACCGAAACAGGAAGGGTCGTTCATCGTCACCGCGGAAATGGTGCGCGACTCCAAGAAGCAGCCCAAGCGGAAGCCGAAGGGGATTGACCGCGCGTTCAGCAAAGAAAAGCAGTGGAACCTGTTCTACATGGATGAGGGCGGCCCGGAGCCTTTCGCGGGGCACACCTCCTGGTACTGGTCCACCAGCCCGGACAAGTTTGTGGAGCATTACCGGGACGCCAAACCGGCGGTGTCTGTCCTGAACGCGGCGAAGATGAAGCGCATCATGGAGCGGCACGCGGGGCCGTTGAGCAATCTGCCCATGCTCAGTGACGGCACGCCCGCGAACCGGCTCAACTATGCGGCGGCCGAAAAGCGCGACGTGGAAACGGCGTTGCGCGACTATGCGTCACTCGGTCCCGAATATGCGGACAATCTGCGCACGCTGTATGCGGCGTGCCCGGTGAAGCCGTTTGGCGACACGCTGCCGGCCAGCGTGTTCCCCTAAGGACGCGGAGATGCGCGAGACCGAAGCGATTCGCAAGCGCCTGCTCGACTGGTTCAAGGAGGAGGCACGCGACCTGCCGTTTCGCCGCACCCGCGACCCCTACCTGATTTGGCTCTCCGAAATCATCCTGCAGCAGACCCGTGTGGACCAGGGCCTGCCCTATTACGAACGGTTTGCGGCCGCCTTTCCGACGGTGACGGCACTGGCCGACGCGCCCGAAGAGGCCGTCCTGAAACTTTGGGAGGGGCTGGGCTACTACACCCGCGCGCGCAACCTCCACGCGGCGGCCCGCGAGATTCGCGACCGGCACGGCGGCAAAATGCCCGACTCGGCGCGGCTGCTCCAGATGCTGCCCGGCGTGGGCCGCTACACGGCTGGGGCCGTGGCCAGCATCGCCTTTGGCGAGCGTGTGCCCGTGGTGGACGGCAACGTGAAGCGCGTGCTCGCGCGGCTGCGCCACATCGCCGATCCCGTGGATGACCCGGCCGTCGCGGAGGACCTCTGGGCGATTGCCGAACAGCTTGTGCCCGCCCACCATCCGGGTGAGTTCAACCAGGCCATGATGGAGTTGGGCGCGCGTGTCTGCACGCCGCGCCAGCCCCGGTGCGACCTGTGCCCCCTGGCGGAGATGTGTGCCGCCCGCATCACCGGCGTGGCCGAGTCGCTGCCCGTGAAACGCGCCAAGAAGGAAGTGCCCCAACGCGAGATGGTGACGGCCGTGATCCAGCGCGGCGACGGCTGCTACCTTGTCGGAAGGCGTCCGTCCGAGGGATTGCTGGGCGGTCTGTGGGAGTTTCCCGGCAGCCTCCTCGCGCAGGGCGAGACGCATCAGCAGGCACTGTGCCGCGCCTGCCGCGAGGTTCTGGGTGTCGAGGTGTGCGTCGGCGGACTGATAGCCTGCGTGCGCCATGCATACACCCATTTCAAGGTGACGCTCAATGTGTATCGCTGCGACATAACAAGTGGCGAACCACAAGCCATGGAACACGTCGAACTGCGCTGGATCGCGCCGCAGGATTTCGGAACCGTCCCCTTCCCCAAAGCCAACCACAAGTTCCTGTCCACGCTCGCGCCGTCCGAGCCGGACCTCTTTATTCAATGAAGGGCTCGCGGAGCGTCGCCATCCCCAGCGGACCGTCATTCTTGCGGGTCAGGCGGCCGCCCAAACGCTGTGCGGATTGCGGCGGCAACGCCGCACGCATATAGCGCTATTCCGTGGTTCCACCTTCTTTCTTTTCGCTTCTCTGCGTTTCCAGGTACGATGCGGCAATTCCGCGTCCGCCGGGTGGTTGTGGATCCTGCGCGGCAATGTACGAGGATTTTTGGCGCATCAAGCGGTGTTATAGTCAGGCAAAGGGCGGGCGGTGCGGTAAGGCCGTCCCTGAAAACACCGGCGGGACAAATGAAGAGACGGACGGAGAAAATCCATTTATGAACGGTCTGTCCCCAATTCTGGGAAGAGCACGATGAGTTCGGCCGTTTCTGATGCCGCGCCCGGCGCGCCGGAACGCCTGCGCGCACTTATCGAAAGCATGCGGTTCGAAAGGGCAATCACCCTGCTGATTGTCGTGAATGCCGTTACGCTCGGCCTCGAAACCTCACCAACGGCCATGGCCCGTTTCGGCGGACTACTTCACGCGGTTGACCACATCGCGCTGGCGGTCTTCACGGCAGAGTTGTTGTCGCGCATGTGCGTATACCGAAGCCGTTTCTTCCATGATCCGTGGCGCGTTTTCGACTTCCTGGTCGTCGGAATCGCGCTGATACCCGCACAGGGTGCGTTCAGTGTCCTGCGCGCCCTGCGCGTGCTCCGCGTGCTGCGGATCGTGTCCCTGGTGCCCTCGATGCGGCGCGTGGTCAGCGCCCTGCTCAAGGCATTGCCCGGAATGGTTTCCATCATAGGCCTGATGGCGCTGGTGCTCTACGTGTCGGCGGTGCTGGCCACCAAGCTCTTCCGCGACATTGCGCCGGAGTTCTTCGGCAGTCTCGGCACCTCGTTCTTCACACTGTTCCAGGTGATGACGGTCGAGGGCTGGCCCGACATCGCGCGCGGCGTGATGGCCCAGGCGCCGTACGCCTGGATCTTCTTCGTGACCTACCTGCTGGTCGCGACGTTCATGGTGCTGAACCTGTTTATCGCGGTCGTCGTCAACGCGATGCAGTCCCAGGTGACGGAAGACCTCAAGGACGAGGGCGAGGCCAACACCAAGCTGATCCTGGACGAGCTGCGCGCGCTGCGGCGGGAGGTCGAGGCGCTGCGCGGTTCACCGGCGCATCATGAGCGTCCACTGGATGACCACGGGGAGCGCGGCAAATGATTTGGCTTTGGGCGGCATTTATCGGCTTTGTGCTCCTGATGCTGGCGCTGGACCTGGGGGTCTTTCACAGGAAGGCCCATGTGGTCACGGTGAAAGAGGCCCTTGCGTGGTCGGCCGTGTGGGCGGCGATGGGGCTGGCCTTCTCGGTGTTTGTCTACTTCGGGTACGAGAACCAATGGCTGGGACTGGGCAGCGCCGTGGACGCCGTGGACGGCATGATCAACGACGGCAGAACGGCCTGCGAAAAGTACCTGACCGGCTACGTCGTTGAAAAGTCGCTCAGCGTGGACAACATCTTCGTGATCGCCATGATCT
Source organism: uncultured bacterium (assembly GCA_937923585.1). GTDB lineage: Bacteria > Hydrogenedentota > Hydrogenedentia > Hydrogenedentales > CAITNO01 > CAITNO01. The sequence continues at coordinate 10,922 of CALDSM010000081.1, read as the reverse complement.
TCGGGTTCTTCGCGGTGCCGGCGCTCTACCAGCACCGCGTGCTGTTCTGGGGCATTCTGGGCGCCCTGGTCCTGCGCGGCGCGATGATTGCGCTTGGCGCGAAACTCATCGCCGAGTTCCACTGGGTGCTCTACCTCTTTGCCCTCTTCCTGATTCTCACGGCAATCAAGATGCTCTTCATGAAGACGGAGGAAAGCGACCCGAACAGGAACGCCATGGTCCGGCTGACCCGGCGCTTCTTCCCGGTGACCGCCCGGTTTCACGGCGAGCATTTCTTCGTTCGCGCCGGGCGGCCCGCATCCTACGAGAGCGAGCTACCCGGAGCGCCCGCGGTGCCCGACGAGGTCGTGGACCGGGCCCGCGCAGGGACACTGCTGCTCACGCCGCTGGCGCTGGCCCTGGTCATGGTCGAGACAACCGACCTGATTTTTGCGGTGGACTCAATCCCGGCCATTTTTGCCATCACGGGTGACCCATTCCTGGTGTTCACCAGCAACGTGTTTGCCATTCTCGGCCTTCGGTCGCTCTATTTCGCGCTGGCCGGGATGGTAAACAAGTTCCGTTACCTCAAAACCGCGCTGGCGCTGGTCCTCATGGTCGTGGGCCTCAAGATGCTCTTTGCCGAATGGCTGAAGCTCGCCCTGGGCAGGCACTTCAACCTGTACCTGCTGACGTTGGTGCTGGTGATCCTGGCGGCCGGAATCGGCGTCTCTCTGCTGGCGGACCGCCGGAGCAGTCGCCACCAGAAGGCCGACTGAGAAGGAACAGCCTGGGGCGGCCTGTGATGCCGGCCTTCTTTTTGAACAGCGACAAGGCAGACATTTCTGTCTGCCCCACGCTGTCCCGCGCTACCCCTTGCACAAATGCCTTGGTCCCCCCTGGAGGGGGGTGGCCCGAAGGGCCGGGGGTGTATGGTTCTTGGCAATAGCGCAACGGATACACCCCCCGTCGCTTCGCGACACCCCCCTCCAAGGGGGGATCAAAGACCGAACTCTTGCGAGTCTATTCCGCGCCCGTCCTGCATGCCTTCAACTGCTCGTAGTAATCCACCAGCCACGGCGCGGGGTTTTGCGGCAGGATGCCCAGCGCGGACTGCATCTCTAGCGCGTTGACCACCGCCTGCCCCCGGTAGTGGTTGTTGGTGATCATGAACAGGTCATTGACCTGTTTCTTCATGTTCCGCACCTTCTCCACCCATTCATCCAGTTCCGCGCCCTTGTACAGATAGTTGTACCGGTCATTACGGCCCGACTCGGCGCGGAACCAATGCTCCGCATTGCGCCCGTGCAGCCGCGCATAGGCGCCCGCGTCGGCCCCATCCCCACCATCTCCAACGGCCAATGGGGCAAACGCACCACAAAAGACCTCAAGGTCTGGATGCACGACCTTAAATGACCCAGTGAAACATTCCGCATTGATTCCCTTGCCGCGAAAGTCCGAGCCTCAAAGGTCCCCACGGGCGGCCTAGCCAAGGTGGAACACGCATCAGACCACCTCGAAATCTCATTTCCCTCAATCCGGCACGATCCACTGGACACCATCATCGAAATGAGTTCTGAAACGTTGCCACGTTGACGGACACCGAAGGTTGTCAACGCTCAATGCGCTTCCAGTTTTCTCTATTTGTCGCATACTTGATGTAGATTGCCGCTTGCTCATCTCTGGACAGACTGCCCCCCCGTTGTTCCGCCATCTGCCTAATTTCAGTGCATGCATCTTCCCTGACGGCGGGCATCATTTTAAGAATCAAGGCGGCTGCATGTTCCGCTCGTGAATGATAGGGCATGCGCAAATCACCGTTATGTTCTGGATACACAACGGAATCTGCAGTGAACGGCAACAGGAACTCAGCAATTTGCGGACGCCTTATATAGGTGAGTTCCTCCGCATACTTCAACAATTGTTCCGGAGATGAAGCATGCTGTTTTACAACGGCCAGACAGGCGTAAATGTCCGACGACTCATAGATCCGGGCACTGGCACGCATCGCCTGCCACGTCATGGTATACGACCACTTGTCATAAGCCGTGTCACCGTGCGTCCAATTCTCCCGATCTGCTTCCACTACACGAGCCAAGTACGGTTTTGCCATTTCCATGCCGGCGACTCCGCAGATTTGAATTAGGAAACGGATGACTTCTTCTTGATCTCCCTTTTCACTCATACATAACGAGAAAGCCTCTTCCAGATGCTTCCTGGATATATCAGCGAAATCCGCGCTGGCTCCAAATCCGCTGAGCGCCGTACGAATATAGCCCAGAGCATCGCTCCTGAGGTCCGGACTCTCCGTGCTTGACAGCCAGTCACGCAAAGAGGCGGAAAGGATTTCCGTGGCGGACTGGCGGGTTTGTATGTCTGTGGACACACTCATCTTCTGACCATAGACTGTATAGGCGCATCCCAATACCGCCGAACTTTTGTCATGAAACAATGCTGGCATCATGGGTACGAATACGTTCCAGTCTCGCTCTGCAATTTCGCCCGTGAGTTCTTCATATCGCATCGTATCAGCGTCCGGATTCTGACGAAGCTCTTGCGCCAGTGCGGCAAGGACTTGTCCATTGTCCAAAACACTGATCTCTTGTCTGATAACCCTTCGTTCGTCCTCGCTTCCACTCACACCTTGACCAACTCCCTGGCTCTCGCTTGCTTGAGAACCGACATCCGTCAACATGCGCCTCTGAGAGGCTAATGGGAATCGTGCCGATGCAACAATACATATTGCGCACATCGTCGCAATTGCCCTGAGCAGACCTCTAGCCATCACGTTGCTCCCAGTAGATTCATTGCTGATAGCCGAACCGTGCAACGGTCTTTCTGTTGACCAGGTCCCATTGGTCTTTCCGCAAAACCGTGCTGCTCGTACCGTCGCCCATAAGGTTCACGGTGTCATTGTATAAGCCATAATTCGGATTTTCCGACTCATATAAATCGGGTAGCGCACCCAGCATGTGACCCAATTCGTGGGCTATTGTGAGCGCGAATCCATAATTGTTGTCACACCGTACAAATGCGTACTTTCCGTCGCTATACGTAAAGCCCAGTGGGTATGTATATGAATTGTCGGGCTCCACCTCATGAATAAGAGGGACAATGAATATGATGTAATTATACATGCCCAGTGTCGGCAGCGCGGTCAAGCATGTATCAATAACTACCTGCGGCTCTGTGCCGGTAGCTGGGGTCGGCCGTGCTGCATATGGATCCGCGCAGTCATCTCCATCGAAATGGTTGTCATAATCAAGGCTATAGTGGCAGAGACTTCTATTAGTCTCCCTTGTCACATCACATTGGACCACACAAGGCAAGAACACCGTTCTACCGTTTGCACAAATGTCTTGGTCCCCCTTGGAGGGGGGGATCAAAGACCGAACTCTTGCTAGTCTATTCCGCGCCCGTCCTGCATGCCTTCAACTGCTCGTAGTAGTCCACCAGCCACGGCGCGGGGTTTTGCGGCAGGATGCCCAGCGCCGACTGCATCTCTATCGCGTTGACCACCGCCTGCCCGCGGTAGTGGTTGTTCGTGATCATGAACAGGTCATTGACCTGTTTCTTCATGTTCCGCACCTTCTCCACCCATTCATCCAGTTCCGCGCCCTTGTACAGATAGTTGTACCGGTCATTACGGCCCGACTCGGCGCGGAACCAATGCTCCGCATTGCGCCCGTGCAGCCGCGCATAGGCAAAGCGCGCGGTCACCTTCTCCGAGGGCGGGATGCAGTCGTGCAACACCGGCTGGTCAATGTTGCAGAAGGCGATTCCAAGCTCCTTGAGAGAAGCGTAGAACTCCGGCACGTCCCATGAAGTGTGGCGGACCTCGACGGCCAAGGGCAGTTCGCGAAACGCCACCGCGATTTGCGCCAGCCGCCTGCGCGCCTCGGGCGTGCGCCGGAAACTCCAGGGAAACTGCGCCAGCACGGCGCCCAACCGGCCCGCGTCGAGAAAGGGGAGGATACCCCTGGCATAGGCGCGCACGGCGGCATCGCCGGGCCACTCCCCCTCGTGCGTGAAACCTTGCCACAGCTTGACCGTAAAGAGAAAACGGGGGTTGTGCTCCACCTGGTGTATCCATGCGACGGCATGGTTTGGATCGGGCAACCGGTAGAAGGAGCTGTTGACCTCGACCGTATCGAACCACCCGCTCAGCAGCGACAGCGGATGGCGGTTCTTGGGCATGCCCGGCGGATACACGATGCCCTTCCAGTCCGGATAGGACCACCCCGCCGGGCCGATGCGGATAATGCCGCCGGCCTCAGCGTCCATACCCCAGTTTTCGCTGCTGTTCGAGCGTTTCCGCGTCGAGCACCACCTGTTCGCGGGCGCTGCGCCGCGCCTTCTCGTTGGCCAGGCGGTGGGCGTCAATCAGCTTGCGGAACCTTTCGGCCTCCGCCGGATGCTGCCCTATAATGTTCTTCAGCTCGTGCGGGTCCGCGGACAGGTCATACAACTCGTCCGCGTTCTCCTTCTTGCGGTTCACGATGAGTTTCAGTGAGCCCTGCTGCGCCATTTCCAGGTGAATGTTGTAGCGCGGCGAGTTGCTCTGCGTGTATGAAAACAGCACGCGGTCTTTCGGAATGTCGCCGAAGACGGAACGGCCCTGCCACCAGGGCTGCGGCGGCGTGCCCGCCTTCTCGGCAATGGACGGCATCAGGTCCACCAGCCCCACGGGCGCGTCCGTGCGGCCCGGCGCCAAACCGGGTCCGCTGACAATGAACGGCACCCGCGTCAGTTCGTCATACAGCGTCATGGCGTGGCTCAGGAACTGGTGGTCCCACAGATGCTCGCCGTGGTCCGCCGTGACAATGACAATGGCCTTCGGCCATTTCGTGCGCACTTCTGCCATCAACCGCCGCACCTGGTCGTCGTTGAACCGGACTTCGGCGTCGTACAGCAGCCGCACCGCTTCGCGGCCCTCCTCGGAAAGCTGCGGATAGGCGGGCACCGGTTTGAGGCCGGTGATGAATTCAATATAGTCCTGGAAGTAGCCCATGAAGTCCGTCACGGTCGCGGTCTCTTCCGGCGTGATCTTCAGCGGCCAACCGAGCATCGCGCGGTATGCCTCGGGCGGCACATAGGGCAGGTGGGGGTCAATGTAATGGACATACAGGAACCGCGGCCCCTGGTCCCCCAGGGTGCCCATCGTCTTGATCGCGGCGTCGGTGATTTGTGCCGCCGGGGCGTCGTGAAAAAAGTCATAGTGGTCGAAACCCTGCGCAAAGCCCAGTTCGCGCTTGAGGTTGCCGTTCGTCTGCACACCCGCCGTCCGGTATCCGTTCGCCTTCAGGTACTCCGCCAGCGTCTCCAGTTGCTGCGGCAGCGCCGCCGCGAAGGTCTTGCCGCTTTCCTGCTGCACGCTGTCAAAATAGACCTGGTGCGCGGCCGCGTGCAGCGACGTGAACATCGTGGCCATGGACGGCCGCGTCCAACTGCACTGCGTGACGGCGTTGGTGAAAACCAGCGACTCCTTCTTCAGCTCCTCCAGATACGGCATCAGCGGCTGTCCGTTGCGCTCCATGCCCGGCCGGTCCGCCCGCAGCGCGTCGAGCACCAGCAGCACCACGTCGGGCCGGTCCGCCGCGCCCCGGTCGCCGGGGCCGCTCAACGCCAGCCACGCGCCCGCGCCCAGCAGCGCCGCGCCCGCGCAGAATAGGACAATCATCGCCACCACGGTTCGGTTCAAGATGTCTTCCCCTCGTGTTTTAGTTCAAAGAGCGTCACCGTAATCCCGTCATACTGCCGGAAATCAACCTGACGGCCGTGCGCTTCAAGCCAGCGGCGCATGTCCTGCACATGCGGCGGAACCTCCCAGGGTTCCCACCAGGTCTCCACATACCACATCCGCTTCCCCTCCGCCGCGACCTCCGGAAGCATGCGCGGTATCATTCCCAGATTCTCCCACATGCGCGGGTTCGGCAGCGCGTTCAGGAACCCGGCACGTTCGCCCTCGGTGAGCCGGAGCGTGCTCTGGGGAATCCCCTTCCCCTCCATGTAGTACAGCATCGGGCACTGGGAAAAGTGGCTCGAATGACCGACCACGTCACCCGGCTGCGCATGCGCGGCAATGTACTGCGCAGCGCCGCGCACATCCACCTTGTACCGCACCCCCATGCGGTGGTCCATGCCTGGGTGCAGGTTCTGCCGGTAATAGTCCGCCAGGCAGGGCATCATCAGCGCGAACACGGCAACCCCCGCCGCCCACTGCACGGCGCGAGGCCGCAGCCCGGTCAGGCCCAGCCCCACAACCCCGCAGAAGACCATGCCGGAGAAGAGGAACAGCCGGTGCTCGTACATAGGAAAGTCGCGCAGGCGCCACACGGCGATGTTGGCGAAGATCGGCGCCACCGTCAGCAGCACGGACAGTGCCAGCGCGGGCCGCCGCGCGCGCAGCCGCCAGAGCCCCGCCAGATACAGCCCCGAACCCAATAGAAACAACGGCCAATAGACCCCGCTGCGCGGGGTATACCCGGCGAGAAAAGTCTTGAGCGTGATGAACCCGTGCTTGATGGTCGGCAGCACCGTGTAGATGTTGGTCACATGCGTGAAGGTGTTGTTCACATGCCACATCTGCAGGAGCGCCGGCAGCACCAGAAGGAACGCCGCGATCTGCGAGACGATCCACGGACGAAACAGCCCGCGCCTGCCGGCCGCAATGAGCCCCATGAAGAAAAGGTTGAACAGTGCGATGTTCCAAACGGAGAAGAAGTGCGTGTAAGGCAGCAGCGTCATCGCCGCGGCCACGCCCGCCCACCAGCGCGCCTGGTTCTCCTCCACGGCGCGCAGCGAACAGTACAGCAGCGCCGAGGAAAGGCAGATGTACGGCGCATAGGCGCGCAGTTCCTGCGCGTAGTACACCTGGAACGGCGTTACGGCGCACAGCGCCGCGCCCAGCAGCGCCGCGGTCTCGCTGCGGAGCAGCCTGCGGAACGCCCCCCACGCAAAGAGCAGCGAAAGCATGGCGAAGAGAACCTGCGGCAGCTTCACGCAGGCGTCATAGGGCCAGAACCCGCGCGTGAGCCCGGCCAGCCCGGCAAGTTGCTCCCCCGTCCAGGCCACCAATCCCATCATGGGGGGCTCGTCATACACGGCGGGGTTGAAGACGGTCAGGCTTTCCGGCACCTTGCTGGCCATGCCCAGCGAGAACCCCTCGTCGTACCACATGCTGCGCGCGCCCAGGTTATACAGGCGCAAACCCAGGCCCAGCAGCAGTATCGCCGCCACCGCCAGCAGCACGCGCCTCGACGGGCGCGCCAACGGCGCGTCCGGGCTGTTTTCAGGAGTGAATGGGACTTGCGTGTTCATGAGGCTGAATATGCGGACCTTTATGGCGTATTCTACCGTTCCCGGCCGTATTTAACCAATCATTCCCGGTGGAATGCAGTGTTGGACGACCCAGACAGGACTGGAAATGTTTACCGAACAATGCCGCAAGATAGCCCGCGAAACGGGCTTGGACATCCGTTGCGACGACCTGACCCGTCAGATGTTTGCCACCGACGCGTCGCTCCACCAGCTTGTGCCGGCGGCGGTCGCCTTTCCCAAAGGAACGCAGGAGGCCGCCGCAATCATGACGGCCGCGGCCGCGGCCGGGGTGTCCGTCACCGCCCGCGGCGCGGGCAGCGGCCTCGCGGGGGCGGCGCTGGGCGACGGCCTGATTGTGGATTTCTCCCGGTACAACCGCGGCATCGGCGAATTTGACCCCGACAAACGCACCGTGCGGGTAGGGGCCGGCGTGGTGCTCGACCAGCTCAACGCCTTCCTGCAAACCCACGGTCTCACCTTTGGCCCCGACGTGGCCACCAGTTCCCGCGCCACCCTCGGCGGCATGATCGCCAACGACTCCTCCGGCGCCCGCGCCCCCATCTACGGCACCACCATCAGCCACGTGGAGTCCATCGAGGCCGTGATGGCCGACGGCACCGTCGTCGAACTCCGCCCCGGCGCGCTGCCCCGGATCATGGAAACGCTCGACCAACTCATCACCGGCAAAGCCGAAGAAATCCGCGAACGCTACCACGACCGCATCTGCAAGCGCTGGCCCGGCTACGGCGTGGACCGCTACCTCCGCACCACCGACATCCCCGCCACTGGGAGCGCCGGCGTCCTCGCCGGCTCCGGGAGTTCCCGTCATTCCCGCGAAGGCGGGAATCCAGTCCCCCTCATCGGTGGTAGCGAGGGCACGCTCGCCCTCATCTGCTCCGCCACGCTCCGCGTGCTGCCCCTGCCCAAGTCCAAGGGACTCGGCCTCATCTTCTTCGACACGCCGCAGGACGCTTTCGATGCGTCGCTGGCCATCCGCCCGCTCCAGCCCGCCGCCATCGAGAATATTGACGACACCCTCTTCGGCCAGACCCGCGGACAGCGCGCCTTCCAGTCCGCCCGCGACCTGCTCGAACTCGACACCAAGACCTGCGGCTCCATCCTCATCGTTGAGTTCTACGACGACGAGCGCGAAAAGCTCCCGCTGCTCGAACAGCTCGGCCTCGGCATGCGCACGCGCATCTTCACCGACCCTCGCGAAATGGCGCTCATCTGGAACCTGCGCAAGTCGGGCCTGTCCCTGCTCACCGGCTGTCCCGGCGCCGCCAAACCCGCCGCGGGCATCGAGGACATGTGCGTGCCGCCCGAGCGCCTGCCCGAATACACCCGCGACCTGCAGAAACTGATTCACGGCTCCGGATTCGATGCGTCCTTCTACGGCCATGTCGGCGCGGGCCTGCTCCACGTGCGGCCCATGGTCGACATGCACAAGGGCGGCGATATCCGCCGCTTCCGCAAACTGTGCGAGGACGTTGCCGACCTGGTCAGCGCCTACAAGGGCTCCATCGTCGCCGAGCACGGCGTCGGCATTGCCCACACCGAGTTCGTCGCCGGACACATCGGTCCCGAAATGGTCTCGCTGATGCAAAGCATCAAGACCGCCTTCGACCCCAAGAACCTGCTAAACCCGGGCAAGATTCTCGATGACGGCCGCTACAAGATGGACACCAATCTGCGCCAGGGCGACGGCGCGGAAATCAGGCTTCCCTTTGAACCCCTGCTCGAGTTTGCCGCCAAGGATCATTCCTTCGTCGGCAACCTGGAACAATGCAACGGCTGCGGCGGCTGCCGCAAAGACCCGCCGGTCATGTGCCCGACCTACCAAGCCACCGGCGAAGAACTCATGTCCACCCGCGGACGCGCCAATCTCATCCGCGCCGTCCTTGAGGGCCGCATCCAATCCCCGAACGGCCCCCTGCAAGCCGACGAACTGGAACAGGCACTCAGCAACTGCATCGCCTGCCGCGGCTGCGGCACCGAGTGCCCGTCCAATGTGAACCTGTCCCTGCTCAAGGCCGAATTGATGCACGCGCGGCAGCAGAAGCACGGCGTGCCGCTCAAGGCGCGCGTGTTCAGCCGCGTGGACCTGCTCGGCGCGGCCGGCTGCCTCATGCCGTCGCTTGCCAACGCGATGCTTGAATGGAAGCCCCTGCGCCGCGTCATGCGCGCCACGCTCGGCATCAGCGAGAAACGCCCCCTGCCGCGCTACGCCTCCCAACGCTTCGACAACTGGTTCCGCCGCCATCCCAAGAATGTGCAACGAACTAATGATCCGTCATTCCCGCGAAGGCGGGAATCCAGCACGCGCGGCCGCGTGATCCTCTGGGATGACTGCTTCGTGCGCTGCCATGAACCCAACATCGGCAGGGCCGCCGTGCGCGTGCTCGAAGCCGCCGGATTCGAGGTGGTCCTGGTCGAGGACCACGCCTGCTGCGGACGCCCCGCGTTCAGCATGGGCCGGCTCGACGTCGTCGGCGATTTCGGCCAGACCAACCTCGACCTCCTGCGTGACGGCACCGACCCCATCCTCTTCCTGGAACCGTCCTGCTATTCCATGTTCAAAGAGGACTACCGGGAACTCAATCTCGACGGCGCCGAATACGTCGCCCAACGCGTCTTCCTGTTCGAGGAATTCATGAACGATCTCCTCGACAGCGAGCCCGACGCGCTTGCGTTCAACGGCACCCCCGCCCGCGCCGCCATCCACGCCCACTGCCACAGCAAGGCCCTCACCGACACCACCGCCATGCGACACCTCGCAGAAAAGGTCCCCAACGCCTCCGCGGTATTGCTCGACACCGGCTGTTGCGGCATGGCCGGAGCCTTCGGCGCGCTCGACGCCAAGTACGACCTCTCCCTCGCCGTGGCCGCACCGCTCGTCGAAAAGGTCAACGCCCTCCCAGCCGACACCGACCTGATCGCGTCCGGCACCAGTTGCCGCCATCAAATCACCCATCTCACCACGAAGCCGCCGCTGCACTTCGCCGAATGGCTCGCGGCGCGGCTTAAATAGTTCGTTCTCCGCAAAGCGTAGAAAACTTCTTAGACCAGAGAGGATACAGCGGACTAGCGCCGACACTTACCTTGTCAGATGATTGGCGTTCCGAATGAACAATTACTAGGCGGTCGCTGGTGGGGCCTGACACGTCTGGACAATCCGTCGTAAGACTGTACTTTACACTCCACCCCTATCCACATTACCCAGTAATTATGCTGGCTTCCACACAAATAAAGGCATCCCCCAGTCAATTGGTATAAGGAGTTATTATGCCATTTTCCAGCACGTACCGTTTCCCACGGAATTCGATACCATTTATTAGAACATCAACCCTACCCTTTGGCCCCACAACCCTTCTCTCCAAGACTGAAATAAGACCGGAATCAGCCCGAACCACGGGAGTAACTTCAAACGTCAGTTTCAGTATCGGCTGATCATTGCCGATTATGCAATCCATTGTGCATTTCTTGTTCTCGCTGAGAAAAGCATCTTCCTCCAGGAATTGTTTGAATAGACAGGTTACACGCTTCTGGCCTGCATTTCCTCCCGGCGGGCTTGAGATCGGAAGAGCGTCGTGTAGGGAAAGAGTGTAGATCTCGGTGGTCGC